>NZ_QRQB01000028.1:0-25640 GCF_003475785.1 Coprobacillus sp. AF33-1AC
AACAGTTCTCTTTAGAATTGTCCAATAAAGTGTAACCTATCCAATTTACCGCTCTGACCCATTCCATCTGATTACGAGCTTTCAATTCTTCTGTAATCCCCTGCCGCTCCATCATCTGACGCACCAGAATATCCATCCTTTCCTGTGCTTCATCGTCTACAGCATTCAGATGTTCTGTCAATCTGTCTTCCAACATATACAGTGAATACATTGCCGGACGATGCTCTTTCAGATATGTTTTCCGCATCATTCCATATTTCCCATAATGCAGTTCTTCATCTGTACCGATAAGATTCGGATAATAAATTCCATCTGCGCCAAGTGTGTAGGTTCCACCCATTTTTCAAATGTGCTTTTCATGTGTTATTCCTCATTGAAATCAGTGATGTCCTTAGATCATCGTAAAATATTTCAGGGCAGCCTTGATAGCTTCTTCCTTCTCTTTCGAGCATTGTGGAACTCTTGCATTTTCTGATTTTGGAAGATTATAGTTTTCTACCACTTCAATTCCACATTTACGTTTTACCTGAGAAATATATAAATTTGAAACCTTCAAGCCAAATTCTTTCAGCACATAATCTTTGATTTCCTGATAGGTTGCTTTCAACTCGGCACTGGTAGCATACAGCTCGTCCAGGTCTAAGTCAATCTCTATCGTATCATCTGGTTTTTGTTGGGACAAAAGAACAACCGTCTCAACATGACTGGTATACGGAAACATATCATATAAATACATATCTTGGGTTACATAACCATACTTTTTAAACATCAATAAATCTCTTACTTGGGTTGTAGGATCACATGAAATGTAAACAACCTGTTTAGGCTGTAATTGATTTGTAGCTTGAATGAATTCTTTCGTTGATCCACTACGAGGTGGATCCATAATCAAGATATCTACTTTTTGTTTCTCTTTAGCCATATCTTTCATAAAAGATGTAGCATCTGCATTAATAAAATGAATATTCTCTATCTTATTCATTCTTGCATTATTTTTAGCGTCTTTTACAGCATCTTTATTTAATTCTACACCGATGACTTGTTTGACTTGATTTGAAAGTGTCATTCCTATTGTTCCTATACCACAATAAGTATCAATAGCGACTTCATTACCTTTTACATTTAATAAAGATAAAGCTTTTTGATATAATGCTACACATTGATCATGATTAATTTGATAAAAAGATTTTGATGATATTTTATATTGTAAACCGCACAATTCATCTACAATAAATCCTTTTCCATAAAGAACTTTCTCTTCTTGTCCTAAAACTATTGGTGTTTTCCTTTTATTAACATTCATCACAATGGTTTTAATAGAAGGAAATGCCTTTACTAATTCCTGACAAAAGTTTTTAGATCCTTTCATCATATTTTCATTACATACAAGTACAACCATTGTTTGGTCTGTTTGTACTGCCCTTCTAATTAATACATGTCTTAAAAAACCTCTTTGTCTTTTTTCATCATAAATAGATACTCGATATTTCTTTAACATTCTTTGTATTTTTTTTAATATCTCATCCATAATAGGTTCATGTAATAAACACGTATCATAAGGCACAATACGATGACTACTTTCTTCATACAATCCATATTGATATTGTTGATTAAAAGCAACAATAACTTTATTACGATATCCAGTTTCATGAGGTGAACCTTGAATATCATGTACATTTATTTTAAGATTATTTTTCTTAACTAATTGTTTAATTTTATTTGTTTTATCTAATAACTGTTGGTGATATGATTCATTACTATAAAAACATCCACCACACCTTTTAAATATCGAACAATTGGTTTTCATACATTCCATCCTTTACACTTTAGATACAATTATTATATCATAAGTGACATTGTTTGAAGAGAATAATAAGTAGTGTTATAATCTAAATCGAGGTGAAAATATGAGTAAAGTAGATATTATTTCTGGCTTTTTAGGAGCTGGAAAAACAACATTAATTAAGAAATTAATTAATGAAGCTTATTATGATGAAAAGATTGTATTAATAGAAAATGAATTTGGAGAAATTGGTATTGATGGTACCTTCCTTCAAGATTCAGGTGTCACTATTAATGAAATGAATTCTGGATGTATTTGTTGTAGCTTAGTTGGTGATTTTGAAACATCACTTAAAGAAGTGTTAGAAACATATCATCCTGATCGTATCATTATTGAACCATCAGGAGTAGGTAAATTAAGTGATGTTATCAAAGCAGTACAAGATGTTCATAGTCATGATATTGAACTAGATCATTTTATTACTGTTGTAGATGCTAAAAAATGTCGTATGTACATTAAAAACTTTGGTGAATTCTATAATAACCAAGTTGAATATGCTTCACTTATTGTGTTAAGCCGTAGTCAAGACTTAACAGAATTCCAATTAAATGAATGTTTAGAATTATTGAAAAATATTAATAATCAAACTCCTATCATTACTACACCATGGGATAAACTTGATGGTCAAGATATTTTAAATGCTGGTCTTGTAGATTTACAACATGAAATCTTAGAAGATGAACATGATCACGAATGTTGTGGTCATCACGAACATGATCACGATCACGAATGTTGTGGTCATCATGAACATGATCACAATCACGAATGTTGTGGACACCATGAACATGATCACGACCACGAATGTTGTGGACACCACGATCATGATCACAATCACGAATGTTGTGGACACCATGAACATGATCACGATCACGAATGTTGCGGTCATCACGAACATGATCACGATCACGAATGTTGTGGAGGACATCATCATCACCATGCTGATGAAGTATTCCAAAGTATTGGCTTTGATACAGCTAAAAAATACAGCAAAGAAGAACTATCTGATATCTTAAATAAATTAAGCAACGAAAATGTTTTACGTGCTAAAGGATTTGTTGATAGTGATGATACAGACTGGTGGTATTTTGATTTAGTACCAGAAGAATTTGAAATTCGTTTAGGAAAGCCAATGTATACAGGTAAAATTTGTGTTATTGGTAAAGATATTGATGAAAATAAAATGAAGGAATTATTTTTAGGATAGTATGGAAAATAAAGTAAGAGTCTATTTATTTACAGGATTTTTGGAAAGTGGGAAAACATCATTTATTCAAGATACTGTTTTAAATGATGATTTTCATTATAATGAAAAAACCCTTATTCTTTCCTGTGAAGAAGGTGTTGAAGCTTATAATGAAGAAGCCTTAAAAAAAGCTGATTGTGATGTCGTTTACGTAGATGATGAATCAACGATTACGCCTGATTATTTAAGTGAACTTAACCAAAAATATCATCCAACTCAAGTTATGGTTGAATATAATGGTATGTGGAATAGTCAAGAGTTCATTCACGAAAAATGTATTGATCCATGGATGGTTGTCCAAGTTCTTACAACAATCAACGCTGAAACATTTGATATTTATTATAATAATATGCGAAGCCAATTCGTAGATCACGTTACTCAAAGTGATTTGGTTATTATTAATAGATGTGATAAAAACACTAAAAAATACGTAGTACGTGGCAGTATTAAATCTTTAAATCCTCGTGCTCAAATCATTTATGAAAACAAAAATCATCAAATAGAAAACATTACCAGTGATGATTTACCATATCAATTAAATGATGAATATATTGAAATCAAAGATATGGATTATGGTATTTTCTGTATGGATATTATGGAACACCCAGAAAACTATGAAAATAAAACTTTAAAACTTAAAGCTCAAGTTATTGGTAGAGATAAAATTTTAAAAAATGGTTTTGTTTTTGGTAGACAAGCTATGGTATGTTGTAGTGAAGATACGCAATTATTAGGACTTGTATGTGTAAGTCCTCTTGCTGATAAATTGATTCCTCATGAATGGTTAACTCTTGAGGGCACAATTGCTGTAGAATTTGATGATTCTATTCAAAGTCAAATTCCTATTTTATATGTTGATAAAATAGAACCTGCTAAACCATTAGATAATGATTATGTTACATTTGATTAGAAGTCTTAGACTTCTTTTCTTTAAAAATAAAAAAGGCCGAAGCCTTTTTTATTTTTAGAGAAAAGAGATATCTATTATTTACCTGGCATATCTATTCCAGAATTTATGATATCAAAATCATAAATTAAAGAGAAGAACGAATTATTGAAGATGTCTTTGTTAAAATGTTTTAGGTAAATGTGTTTTTTATATTGTTCACTTAATTTGATGGAAAGGTAAATATAATGTTACAATATAATGTCTTCAATATTTAATTATGTTGTTTTCTCTTTACAAGTATAATTTATCACAATTTGTCTTTTGTTAAAACATTTTAGGGTCATCATGTAACATGTAACCGACTTTGAAACAAAATGTTAAGATATTCTCTTTTTAATGAATATAATACCTAATAAACTCATCATCAATATCACAAATAATCCTGTTAAGTTTGTAGAATCAGTATCTTTTGTTTCTACATTTTCTTTTTTATTTACATTTTCGTTCACTGTTTTATTTTCTTGAACAGTATCATTTGATCCTGTTTTATCATTATTCACTTTTTCAATTTGTTTATAAGCATTTTGTAGTGAACTATACATTTGATCAATTTCTGCTTGAGTTGCATTATCATTATTTAATAATTCTTTACTTTGATTCAATAAAGTAATAAGTTTACCTGTATTTTGATATTGACCTAAATCAAGTTTTTCTATTTCTTTAACAAGTTGACTCAATTTGTTTTTGTCAGCTTTTAAAACTAAACTATTTAACATAGTTGTTAAAGATTTTGTCATATCATCTATTTCTGTTTGTGTCACATCTACTTTATCTAATAATGCTTTTGCTTTTGCAACCTCACTGTCAAGTTTTAATAATGAAGCAGGTGTATACTGACTTCGATCAATAGATGTTGCTTTAATAATAGTATTTTGTAATTTTTCTTTATTTACTTTTAATTGTAAAGAATTGAATGCTTGTTGTAACTCTTGAGTTGCTTTAGCAATTTCATCTTTTTTAGGAACTGCTTTTTCATATGCATCTTTTGCTTGTTGATATTTTGTTTTTAATACTTGTAATGATTGATCAGTATATTTTGATTCATCAACATTTTCTACTTTATCTAATAATGCTTTTAAATTTTGATATGATTCTTGGGTTACAAGATTATCTCTTACATTGTATAAATCTTGATAAGCTTTTAAAACATCATCATTTGTTGCTTGATCATTATCAACAACTGTTTGTGCTTTTTGTAAATAAGTATCTAATTCATTTAAAGTTGCTTCTAGATATAATGAACGATCTAATTTCTTTATTTCCTCCATTAAAGCAATTAAGTCTGTTTTATCTCCTTTTAAAACAAGTTGATTTTTTGCTTCTGTTAATTCATTACACATGTTATCAACTGTTTCTTGACTACTATTTTTATCATTATAGACATCTTGAGCTTTTGCTAATTTATCTTTTAATTGTTCAAAAGAAGCTGATGTATATAATGTTTCATCAAGTTTACTGTATTCATCAATTAAAGTTTTTAAGTAATCAAAACTTGCTAATTTTGTAAGACCAGTTATGCTATCTTGTAAATCTTGTTTAGCTTTTAAGATGCTTGATGAAGTCGCATCTGCATCATTCATGACTTTAAGTGCATCATCTAATGCTTGCTTAAAACGTTCACTAGAACTTGGTGTATAAACTGAAGTATCAATATCTAAATTCATATAGTATAAATTTGTAAGTTCACTTTTATCTAACGCTTCACCATAAACTTCTACTTCCCATAATGAATATCCATAAATGCTACCTGGTTTAACACCTTGCATTTTTACATATCTAGCAGTTACACCATTGTAGTTATAAGTTTCAATACCACCATTTCCATTTGTTATATTGCTAATATCTTGCCAATCTTTACCATCTAATGATACTTGAATCTTATATTCTGTTGCACCACTACCTTCCCAGTTTAATTTAATTTGATTAATATTGTAATAATCATCTAAATCTACATAAATCCATTGATTAGATACATCCTTTTTATTATCTTTTTGTCTTAAAGAAACCCATCTTGATTCTTTATCTTTAGTTGCATCTTCACTGCCATCAAAAGCTTTTGAAGCCCCATATTGACTCTTGTATTCACTAGAAGCATAAGCTTTTTTATTTAATGCTAAATTTGTTGTCGTTGGTTGTTTAACACGAAGACCGTAAACTTCAAATTCCCATAACGAATATCCATAAATACCTGAAGGTTTTAAACATTCAACTCTTACATATCGAGCAATACTTTGATCAGCATAGTCAAATGTTCTTTCTCCTGATTTTCCGTCATTTACAACAGATAAATCTTTCCAGTTTTTACCATTTGATGAAATTTGAATCTTATAATCTGTTGCACATGCTCCTTCCCAATCTAAGACAATCTTAGATATATCATAGTAGTTTTCTAAATCTACATAAATCCATTGATAATCAACATTTTTATTTTGATTTTCTTTTTTTCTAACTGATACCCAACGTGACTCCTTACTACCATCAAATGCTTTAGATGTACTATGTTCAGATTTAAAAGTACTAGAAGAATACGCTGGTTTATTTAAGGCAATATTTTGATTTTGATTTACTACTGATGATTCTTTACCATAAACTTCAACTTCATTGATACCAATACCATAATTTGTATTGCTTACACATCTTGATTTATAAGAATGAATCTTTACATAACGTCCATAGATAAAATCATCATAAGTATGAATATCTCTTAAGGATGAATTAGTTTTTGATTCACTTACAACATTCCAATTTTGTTTATCATCTGATACTTCAATTGTATAATCATCTGAACATGCCTTTTCCCAATCAATTTGAATCTTATTTATTTTAGAATATTTTTCTAAATCAATAATAATCCAGTTATCATCACTAGCTCGTTTAGATCCCCAACGTTTCTTTAAATCACCATCAACTGCATTTTCTTTTTTCAATTCTTCACTGTATTGTGAGCTTACTTCTACTGGTTTATTTAAAGCAATATTATCGTAATCAATATCTTCTTGTTCTTCACTACCGTAGGCAACAAGTTCAAAAAGGCTGACACCATAATTTTTACCACTGACAATTCTTGTTTTAGTTGAATGAATTTTTAAATAACGTCCAGAAACTGCTTCATCAAATATATATTGATCTTTTAAAGATTCATTTGTTTTTAATTTATCTTTGACTACAGTCCAATTTTGTTTATCATCAGAAACTTCTATACTGTATTCATCCGAACATGCTGCTTCCCATAAAAGGTCAATAGCATTAATTGTGCAGTTCTTTTGTAAGTCTACAATAATCCAGTTATCATCACTGTCACGTTTAGAACCCCAGCGAGTATTCGTATTTCCATCAATAGCGTTTTCTTTTTTCAATTCATCACTATATTGTGAACTGACTTCAACTGATTTTTTATATGTTAGATTTGCTTTTTGATCCCAAGTTATTTCTTTAATTTGATAATTGGCATCATTTGATTTTTTCATCACAATTTTAATATAAGGATAAATACCATTAATATCGATACTGTCTTTATTTGATTTTGTTTTTTGATTAACATTCTTTAAGAAAGTATAGTTAATACCATCTTGAGAAGTATAAATATCATAGTCTAATGCGTAATGATCACCCCAAGTAATATTAAGTTTTGAAAGATATTGATCTTTTCCAGTAAATATTGTTAACCATTCTTCACCATTAGTTTGACTTTGCCAATATGTTGTTTCATCATTATCAAAAGCACATTCTATTTCATGTGATGAAGTTGATGAACTTGCTTGATAAAGATTACTCTCATTTTCTTTTAATGTTAATGATGATCCTGTATAAGGAGCAACAGGACTTAAGAAAGTTGTATTTGTCTTTGTGTTATTATATTCTAATTGAACATTTGTTGTAACACTGCTTTGACTATCTGATGTAGCAAGTGTCATCTTTCTCTCATCTGTTGATTCATCAATAATAAGACTGCAAGGTTGATCAACTGTAATTTTATATCCTTTTTTATATTCCAATGTTCCGGCTTTATAGAAATTAATTTGTGTTTGTTTTAAGGTTTCATGTCTTACAGCTTGAACATTTTCATTATTTGCAACAATCGTAATTGGATTGTTAGTAGCATATTTTGATACTTGATCACTTGTTTGATTTGGTAAAATAATATAAGAATAACTTTGATTGTTTGGTTTTAATCCATGATTAATATAAGCTTTAAATGTTCTTGGTGTTGTTTCCTTTTTTTCTTCAGCCCATAATGATGGATTATCCTTTTGATAAGCATTTGAAACTGTAACAGTTGTTTCATCAGGGAAAATATAACCAATTTTATTGTTATATACCCATTTAGCATCATTCACTTCTTTTGTTGTATCTTTAGATATTGCTGTTCCATCAACTAAAACATCATCAGCTTTTGCTTGATTTAATGTTGTATGAATTTCTGTTGATTCACTAGAAGTAATACCAGAACCTAAAGCCACAATTTCATCATCAAAGAAGAAATAACCTTTGTTAACTTGTGTTCCTTTTTTATCCATAGCATAAGCAGTTGCTCCATATTGACCATTTGAAACACCAATTGTGTGGCTTGTACCATTTGTAAAACGTCCCGCATTAGAATAATCTTGAACGACTCTTGCTGCCGTTGTTGTACCTGGACAGTGTGCCCAATCATATGTAGGATATACTGTTGTATATTCATCACCATCAACAGAAATAGTAGATGCTGCTGAAGAAGTCCAATAAATCAATTGTCCTTGATTTCCATTAGGCCAACTTCCACGCCATTCACCACCAATAATTTCATCAGAATCCATCTTGATATTGACCCCATATCCATTTCTCATATGAGATGCATATCCTGATCTCCACATATAATAATTTCCATTTTTACCATTAGAAGCTTGAGGGTTTTCAATATTATTTAAAATATCTTGATATTGTTTAGCATGAACTTGATCAGAAGCAATCATTCTTTTTAAAGGTTCAATATATTCTGCTGCATAATTTTTATATCCTACAGAATATTTATATTCACGATATCCTAAATATAATTCTTGTAAATCTCCACGGATAGTCCAACTTGTACCATTAATCATATAATCAGCCATACGATTGATAACATCTTCACCAAGTGAAAATGATGTATCTCTAAGCATATAAATCCAAAAGCTCATATCTCTAAACATAGACATACCATAGCCATTAGAATAGAACTGTTTACCATGCATATAGAAACTATTATCTACTTGTACTGCTTCTGCTGTTTTATTATCCTTTTGGGTAACTAAACAATAGCTCAAGTAATTTTCTACCATGTCTTGTAAACGCGTACTATCATCTGTAAGTAATGCATAATAAACATAATTTTGATCAAACCATAAATTATTTTGACCAGTACCATATTTTACTGGTACTTTTTCAAGAAGTTTGTCTAACATGATATTTTCTACATCATCATCAACAACATCTTCTAAAAATAAAGCAATACGAGAAAAACGTAATTGTACACCTACTTGATTTTCCCACCAGTTTGTTGAACGAGGATTTTGCCCCTTCCAATACTGTAATGCTTTTTCTAATTTTTCAACGACTTCTTGTTTTTGATACAAAGCATTACCTTCTTTACTATATGCAATCGCAATCGCTTGAAGACGATCTAACGCTAAATAAGGAGACCATGCTGCTCCGTTAGCGGCATTATTGTTTGCTTTGTAGTTGACATCATCAAAAGATCCATCTTCTTGAATAAGTTTTAAATAGCTATCAGCTTTTGAAACATAACAAGTTTCTACTTTTGATCCATCGTCTATCGTATCTAACGATAAGAAGTAGTCTTTTAATCTTCCTTTAATTGTTTCGATTTCTTGACTTGATGTTAAACCAAATGTCACTTGAATTGATGAAAGTGACATTGTAAAGACAACAAATAAAGAAACCATGACTTTTAATATTTTCTTCATTTTACGTCCTCCTGTAAACGCTTTCTAATTATATATTGCTACCTCTTTACTTTAATTTCAATTTAGATTAACTTGAATATTTATTTTTTTAAAGAATCTCGCTCAATAATTTTAGTTGACAATAATTGTGTCATTTGCACATCATCTATACGATGAATACGATCAATAAGCTTATTCACTGCTATTTGTCCCATCAATTCCTTTTGTACTTGGACTGTCGTAAGTTTTGGCATAGTCTTATTACATAGAGGTGTATCATCAAACCCTGTAATTCCTATGTCATCAGGAACTTTGATATTCATTGAATTTAAAGCATTAAGTAGTGCAAAGGCATTAGAATCATTTGCACATATAAAAACATCAGGAAGTTCTTTATTCTTTAATAATTCAACTATTTTATCAATTCGATTATCTAATACATATTTTTCAGTATCATGTAAAATAGAATATTTTTTAATATAATCATCAACACGAGAAGTAACATGCCTATTTGTTAAAGCATGCTTATACCCCATAAAACGTTCTGAAAAACTTAATGAATAATCCAAATCACCAAAAAAGCCAACATTTTTATAACCTTTATCTAACACATGATTTGTTATTAAATAACCACCTTGTTTGTTGTGAGTTAAAACACAATCACAAGTATCTCCTAGTGATGTAAAATCAACAAGTACCACACATATTCCTGTTTTCTTGAGCTTATTTAAATTTGTATCTGATATTTTACCAACAACTAAAATACCAGCAACTTTACGTTCAAGAATACAATCCGGAAATTCAAAATCGTCATCTTCAAAATAATTAAGAATCGATGAATATCCTTTATTTCTTGCTTGTTCTACAATTGAACGTAAAACAATAGAATAAAAGTGTCCTGTATTAGCATAGTAACTTTGCATTAAAATACAGATATTTGTTTTAGAAAAGACAGAAAGATAATGATGTTTTTCATTAATATATCCCATTTCATCTGCTGTTTTTAATATTTCTAAACGCATGGCATCACTCACACCCGGTTTTTCATTTAACGCTATGGACACAGCATTAATTGATATATTTAATTTTTTAGCAATATCTTTCATTGTCACTTTCATTTTCTTATATCTCCTTTTTATAAATCTTCTCCATTACTGGCAATGACTTTTTTATACCATTCAAATGATTTCTTTTTAATTCTTTTCATATCCTTTAAATCATCATTGTCCCTATTTACATATACAAAACCATATCTTTTCTTCATTTGTGCACGACTACTTAAGATATCTATTGGTCCCCACGATAAATAACCGCGACAATCGACTCCTTCACTTACCGCTATCTTCATTTGTTCAAGATGCTTTCTCATATAATCTATACGATAATCATCATTGATTTGACCATCAACTATTTGATCATCATAACCATATCCATTTTCAACAATATAAATAGGCATTTCATAACGATCATATAACTGTCTTAAAGTAATACGTAAACCAATTGGATCTATCGTCCAACCAAATTCAGACATTTCTAAATAAGGATTCTTTTTAATCACTACATCTTCAATATTAGTTAAACTCTCTTGTCCATAATGACTGATCGTAGACATATAATAACTAATAGCTAAAGCATCTGTTTTCCCTTTCTTTAAAATATCAAAATCATTTTCTTCCATATCAGGCATTGTTCCTTCATTTTTCATATTAGCTAAATAATAAGAATTATAATGTCCTCTAGCAAATACATCTAAGAAAACAAAGGCTTCACTTTGTGCTTTCATAGATTCTAATGTATCTAAAGGATGACAAGTTTCTGGATAACTTTGAACAATTGTTGCCATTCCTAAAACAAGTCCACCCTTTTCATGAATATATTCATTAACCAAACTGTGAGCAATTAAAGTATTATGCATAATTTGATTATCAAATCTTATTGGATTTTCATCTTCAGGACAAACAGCACCAAAGAACATTTTTGGACCTTTTTGTAAGATACCATTTTGTTCATTAAAGATAATCCAATATTTCACTTTATGACTATAACGATCTACTAATTTTTTACATAGTTCAACAAAGATATCAACAACCTTTCTACTAGCAAAACCATTATATTTTTCATATAAAAATACAGGCATTTCAAAATGGTAAAGTGTAGGAATAGGTTCTATTCCCCTTTCTATCAATCCATCAATAAAATGATCATAAAAATCAAATCCTGCTTCATTATAAGTTTCTTCATCACTCATTAATCTAGACCAATCAAAAGAAAAACGATAAGCATTAAATCCTAATTCCTTATATAAATCAAAGTCTTCTTGATAACGATGATAACTATCAATCCCATCTTTAAAATCAGAAAACTTTCCTGATACTGTCAAATCACAAACTGCAGGAACTTTACCTCCTTCTAAATAACCACCTTCACTTTGATGAGCTGTAACAGCTCCTCCCCATAAAAAATCTTTTCTTAACATATAATTCTCCTTTTCCATGTATCATCTTTAATGATATAAAGTCATTACTTGAAATTCAAGCAACATTAACTTGAAAATAAAAAGAATTCAACCTTAATAGATTGAATCCTTCTTAAAATTGACTTTATTATTTCATTTTCTTTTTCAACGCTGTAAATAAACCACATATTGAAACAAATAACATTGAACAATAATACATGATTGGTGTCATATCACCAGTAACAACATGATTTCCTCTTTGTTTATGATGATTTAATTTTTCATTGTAAGTCTGCTGCCCATTTTGATTTGCTCCGCCATTATTTGAAGAAGATTGTTGATTATTTCCTCCAGAACTTGATTGATCTTGTTTTTTTACAAACGTCCATGTTCCTGTAAATTCAACATCTGCTTTATTAATTTCCTTTTCATCATCATCAAATCCTTCAAAAACCCATACACCATCATCTGTATACACTTTAGTCACATTATCTTTTAAAGATTTAACAGTCACTTTATCTTGATTAATATATTCTTGATTATCTGTTGGAAGCAAGACTTTTACTTTATCTGGTAATTGTTTTCCATCTTTACTTACAAATATATATTTTACATTATACACATTTGGTGTAAACTTCCATACTCCTTTAAATTCTACATCGAAATTATTTACTGTATCTTGATTTTTGTCCCATGATTCAAATGTCCATGTTCCGTCATTTTCTTCATCATTAATCTTAGTTTGTGTTAATTCCTTAACATCTACTTCTGTACCTGATGTATACTCTTGATCGTCTTGTGGAAGTAAATTTTTAATAATATCTGGTAATTCACTTCCATCTTCGCTTTCAAAGCTATATTTTACTTTATGAATATTAGCTACAAATTCCCATGTTCCTGTAAATATAACATTATCTTTATTTACTGTTGCTTTTCTTTCACCATTGTATCCTTTAAATACCCACTTTCCATCTAAATCTGTATCTTCTACTTCTACTTGTCTTGGTGATTGAGCTGTCACTTCTGCTTTATTTAGATATTTATTTGTATCAGTTGGTTTTAGATCTTTAACAGATTGTGGTAACTCTTTTCCTTTTGTTCCACTTTCAAATTCATAACTTACATTATATTGATTTGGTGTAAATTCCCATGAACCAGTAAATGTGATGCCCCCTTTTTGCATATTCTTTGCTTGATCATCCCATTTATCAAAAGTCCATGTTCCATCATTAACATCATCTTTATATGTTGTTTGGCTCGGTGCTAATGCTGCTACATTTTTATCTTTTACATATAATGTTTCATCTGTTGGTAAGTATTGAATAATATCGTTTGGTAACTGCAAGCCTTCTGTTTTACTTGCAAATTTATATGTTACACCATATTTGTGTGATTCAAATTTCCATACACCTTTAAAGTTTACATCTGCTTTATTAACTGTTTTTTGTTCTTTATCCCATTTAACAAATGTCCAAGTTCCATCTCTTGTTTCATCTTCATAACTTGTTTGTGTTAATGCTTGAGCTTTTACTGTTGTTCCTGTTATGTAATTTTGGCCATCTGTTGGAATTAGGTTTTTAATCGCTTCTGGTAATTCACTTCCATCTTCACTTTCAAAGCTATATTTTACTTTATGAGTATTAGCTACAAATTCCCATGTTCCTGTAAATGTTACATCGCCTTTATTTACTGTTGCTTTTCCTTCACCATTGTATCCTTTAAATACCCATGTACCATCTAAATCTGTATCTTCTACTTCTACTTGTCTTGGTGATTGAGCTGTCACTTCTGCTTTATTTAGATATTTATTTGTATCAGTTGGTTTTAGATCTTTAACAGATTGTGGTAACTCTTTTCCTTTTGTTCCACTTTCAAATTCATAACTTACATTATATTGATTTGATGTAAATTCCCATGAGCCTATAAATGTGATACCAGCGTTAGTCATTTCTTGTGATTTATGATTCCATGACTTAAATTTCCATGTTCCATCATTTATACTATCTACATATTGACTTTCTTGTAGATCCAATGCTTTAACAATACTTCCATTTTTATAAAGTGTATTATCTGTTGGCAAGTAAGAATTAATCGCTTTTGGTAATTCTTTTCCTTCTGTTCCACTTATAAATGTATAGTTAGCTTTATGTCCAACGCTAACTAACTGCCATATTCCAACGAATTTCACATTTCCATTACTAATGGTATCACTTTGTTTATCCCATGAAATAAATTGCCATGTCTCCCCATTTTCTTCATAGACATTGCTTGATGGTTCCTTTGCATCAACATGTGCACCCTTCACGTAATCTTCGTTATCTGTTGGTAAATATTGATTAATGGCCTCTGGTAAGTTTTTCCCTTCTGTTCCACTTTTAAATTCATACTCTGCGTGGTAAACATTAGGAATAAATTCCCATGTTCCTGTAAATGTAACATTAGCTTTATTTACAGTTGCTTTTCCTTCACCATTATATCCTTTAAATACCCATGTACCATCTAAGTCAGTATCTTCTACTTTTGTTAGTGTAGGTACCTTTGCAGTGATTTCTGATTGATTTAGATATTTGTTTGTATCAGTTGGTTTTAAATCTTTTACTGCTTCTGGTAACTCTTTTCCTTTTGTTCCACTTTCAAATTCATAGCTTACTTTATATTGATTTGGTATAAAATTCCATGTTCCTGTAAATGTAATACTATCATTCTGGATAATTTGTGATTCATTATCCCATGATTGAAATTTCCAAACACCATCGTTATCTTCATCTGTATATTCATCATACTTCTTATTATACTCACTATTAGCTACTATATCATCTTTATAGTATTCATCTTCATCAACTGGTACCAATTCTTTAAGTGCTTCAGGTAACTCGACACCTTCTGTACCACTTTTAAATTTATATTCAGCATGCTTACCAATATTTAAATTAGTACTAATATAACAGTTGCTCGCTGAAGTATGACGCTCTAAGTAGAATAATGAAAATTCACATTTTTGTCCATTTAAAATACCATTCGCTTGAGCAAACTCATCTACGTTTAATTCAATATCTGATGAGTAATGAGCTCCCCCTAAATCAGCTGCCAACTTTCCATTAATGAAAACATAAACATCATCGTCACCTCTGAAATTAAAATACTGATTAGCTCCTTTTTTATAAATAAAGTCTCCCTGTACTTTCATTCCAAAATTATAATTATGATTTTGTGGATCAGTTACATTATTATCACTAAATTTTTCACCGTCCAAATAATCTAATGGGAAGAAACCATGGGATTCATTTCCGCTATCATCATTATAGAACTTATTTCCATCATATTTAGTTTTTATCCCAGCATCAAATGTATATTGAGCTTGGTTTCCACTTCCTGTATTTTTTAAAACCATTTGATTATATTTATCAGCTTTTTTATTTAAACTGAAATCTTGATTAAAGAAATTCTTTAATCTTAAATAGGCATAATCCATACATGTAAGACAATCATCTACACTATTTAATTGTCCTTGATTATATTTTGTTTCTGTTTCATCATAATCACCCAATGGTAATGAAAGGCTGTTTTCAGGATGAACACTTAGCGCTGCGATTCTTGATCCTGCTTTACCATTAATTCTTAGTTTGATTGTTCCAGTACCCTGAGGAACGGATATATTTTGTTCATGACTACCACTTATATCCTCTAAATTTACTGTAGTCAAAATTCCATTATCATCTAAAATATCAATACTCATTCCATCTGCTTTAAACCCATTATCACCTAGCCAATAACTTAATATAATGTTTTGATTAGGCAAAATATCTGTTTGGTATGTAATAGAAGCATCGGTTAAACATCCTACACCATCACCTACTTGTTGAAAATAAACTTTACCATTGTATAGCTGACCACCCGCTTTAGTATATTGATCATAATTAGCAGATTTCCAATTTTCAGAGATAAATGTTTTACCACCTTCTCCCAAATAATTTTCTGATGTTATGTTTGTTTTAGTATTTGTTAATTTAGCAATAGAAAACTTTAAATCATCTTTTCCATCATCATCTCTATAAATATCAATAATAACTTGGTCATGATTACCAGTATTAAATTGTGTTGCATTATTATCCAATAGAACTTGTCCATCTAATGTCTTAATTTGATACTTGATATTTTCATTTGTACGCCAATAACCAAAATTATAATCTGTATTCTTTTCAACATTGACTATATTTGTTAAATGATCATTAAACCCTTTATTAATGACTCCATCGCCTTCATGTTGCCAGACTAAATCCTTACTACCTTCATAAATGAGTCCATCCTCTGTCTTAACATTTTTGCTTGAATCCATATGCCAGCTATCATAAAAATAATGATCATCTTTTTTATTTAAAATATCAGAATACGTAGACCCACTTGATTGCATTTTACTAACTAAAGTGTTATATATAGCAAACTTTCTTAAATTTGCATCATCTTTAACGTTTCTTTGAATAGTAGCAGCAGCTGAAACAATCGAGTTTTTCTTATATACCGGATTACCATCTTTCCCTAGTACTGACTCTACTAATCCTTGAGTAACTTCTCCATTATTTGATTCTTTTAAACCTAGCGTATCCATTCCTAATCCTAATGCATACTCATAAAATAACCCATCAGCATCAAAATCATATAATTGTACAGGTAAATTCATTATATCATTTTCACTAGCATAAACAGGAGCAGGCACCATTGAAAATGCCATTGATAATACTAATGCATAAGGTAATGTTTTCTTTCCTCTTTTCATTTTTCTTTTCTCCTCCTCAATAAAAAAACCGTAGTCATCCGCTTCATCGCTCTATGCAACTCAGCCAGCATTCCTTACGGTTAAGCCCTGTAGCTTTGCGTCACTATTTTTCAATAGTTTTGCCAAATAAATTACATTTATATAATATACTTTATTTGTAAAAGAAAGAATGAAAACGCTTTATCGTGTAACATGTTTCATTTGTTGTAACAAAAAAGGTGTCGACTAGACACCTTTAGATTATTTTAATAAAATTTTTTATTTAAAGAGAAAAGAGTACATATAAAAGATTTAGCGTCATTAATATCTTGAAAACAAATATTTGATCCACTAATATATTGCGCCGCATCATTCCATTCATGAATAGAATAATCATTAGAATCAATTTGTTTTAATTCATTTACTTGATTATTTGTCATATAGAAATTACCACATAAATCAGATATATATAAACCTCCGCTGATTTCTCTCATACGTTCTAATAATTCCATACTTTCCTCCTTATCTATATTTTATTCATATTTTCTTTTTAATAATGTAAGTCCTAAAATAGCGCCAAATAATCCAAATACATAAGTCATCATCATTGTATCATCACCTGTTTTAACAGATTTTTTAGTAGCTTTTTTAGCTTTAGATGCTTTTTTAGTAGTTGTAGTATTTGATTGATTACTATTTGATGAACCATTATTATTTGATGTTTGTTGATTACCACTACCATTATTTGAAGAATCAGCTTCAACAAATAATGCATAAAGTGTTACATCACCATTAACTGGTTGATTAAAATCAAAAGCATTTTGATAATTTACATCACTATACCAACCTTTAAATACGAATCCTTCTTTTGTTGGATCTGCAGGTTTAGCTAGTTTTGATCCTTCTGTAACAGTTTGTTGTTGCCTATTAATGGTTACTGTGTAGATTTTCAAGAAATGTGCATATAACTCAACATTATTTTTTACACCTTGTGTAAAATCAAATTTTTGAGTGTATTGTTCGTCAGTGTACCATCCATCAAAGATATATCCATCTTTTGTTGGATCAGCTGGCTTATTAATTGTATTTCCTTCTACTACAGTTTGCGTTTGACCATTAATTGTTACAGTACAAACTTTTAAGAAATGAGGATATAAATGAATATCTGATGTAATAGTTTTAGTAAAATCAAATTTATTTTTGAATTGTCCATCTGTGTACCATCCATCAAAGACATATCCTTCTTTTGTAGGATCTGTTGGTTGGCTAATTGTTGTTCCAGCTTCAACAACTTGTTCTTGTCCATCAATTATTACTGTACATAAACGTACAAAATGAGGATAAACAGTAACTGAACTTGTTATTGGAGCATCGAAATCGAATGGAGTTGTATAAGATGTATCAGTGTACCAACCTTTAAATACATATCCTTCTTTTGTTGGATCTGTTGGTTGTGCAACCTTTTGTCCATCTTCTACTTCAATAGTTTGTCCATTCATTGTTACAGTATGCACTGAAACAAAATATGGATAAATTTTTGTATCACTTGTAATTGGTTTGCTGAAGTCAAATTCTTGAGTATGATCTTCATCAACATACCAACCTTTAAATTTAAATCCTTCTTTAAATGCATCATTTGGTTTATCAATAGTTGTTCCTTCTTCAACAATTTTTTTATCACCATTGATATCAACAGTTACTAATTTTACATATTTAGCATAAATATCAATATCATAATCAATGGATTCATTAATATCAAATGCATCATTACCATCTTGATCTTTATACCAACCTTTAAATGTATAACCTTCTCTTTCACTAGGATCAGCTAATTGTCCTAATTTATCTCCTAGTTTGACTTTTTGAACTTGTTGACTAGCAGCATTAGGATGAACTGTAACATTAACATAGTCATCTACATATTCATCAGCAACAGTCATAATATCTGATCCATCTATTTTTGCTACTGTATAACCAGTTGGGTTACCATTATTACGATAAATTTCTCCTAGTGTTGTTAATTTACCAAGTCTTGACTCATCAATTCCATTAGATATATCTGCTTTGTTATAGAAAAGAGCACTAGATGATCCATTAAAACTTGTACTATCAAAAGTAAACCAAGCATATCTTTCAACAAAATCTAAGTTATTTAATTTTTTCATCAAAATAGCCATATATTCTTGAACTGCTTGATTATGTTCACTTTGCTTTCCGTCATATGGATGCCAGTTAGCATCATTGGCAGAAGCAGCATGTTCGGTAATCCAGATTGGTTTAGTATATTTTTCATATACATTAGTAAGATAAGTTACAAAACTATCCGCCGCTTTTTCTGGTGTAAATCCTGTATTATCATTATCCAACCCAATATAGCCTGGATATGTATGAATCGTAATAAAATCATCTTTGACAGATATTGCTCCCCAATAGTTTTCAAACCAACAATTAGCATCAGTTGTACTACCCATTGTAGCCGGTGAACCAATTCTTAAACCACTATCATGGAAATCTTTGTTATATGATGCAGCTACGTCTGCTTTAATATTTGATTCATTAACATAATCTGGTTCATTAAAACTTAAAACTGTACTATATCCTTTTGCTTTTAAATTAGCTAATGTATTTTTGATATTAGCACTATTGTTATAAATCATTGGTACATAGTCTAAATCATGATTAGCTACATTTGTTTCATCAAATGGTTGTGTTCCCCAGTTATAATACCAAGATAATCCTAAGTTTTGTGAATAAGACAAAGAATTACTTGCTCCATTATTTTCTGAATAGAAACCTAAACCCTTTTTTGATACAAAGAAATTTCTAATACTTGTAGATACTTTCGTATCATTGTCTAATACTGCTAAAATTTTAACTTGATGTTTTTCTACTTTTGTAGAATAAACACTACAACTTAATTGTTTTCCATTTTGTTCAATTTGAACATTTTGTAAACTACCATCTAAATAAACTTCATATTTTTTTACATCAGTATTTTCTAATGCATTCCATTTAATTTCAATTGGACCGGCAGGAACAAGTTGTCCTTTTTGTGGATAACTTACTGCTTACGTTTTCCATGAATTATATGGATTAACATATTCTTCTGCTTTAACAGCAATACAATCAGGAGTAAAGAACAACATCGCACTTATTAGTGCGACAGCTGTTCTTTTAATAAATTTTCTTTTATTCATATTAATGAGCTTTCTTTCTCTTTAATACGACAAATGCAACGAATGCTACACCAGCAAATAATACATATCCTAAGATTTGTTGATTATCACCAGTAAGAACTTTACTTAATGCATTTGATTTTTTAGTAGTTGTTTGTTTGTTTCCTGATTGATTATTTTTGTTTGTATTGCTTGTATTTGTTGGTTTTGAAGGAGTAGATGGATTACTTGGATCTGATGGTTTTGATGGATCTGTTGGATCTGTTGGATCTGTTGGATCTGTTGGATCTGTATTTCCATCATCTATTAATCTTAATTGTTTGATTGCATAATCTAATTTATCTGCTTCTTCATCAACCACTTTTTGATCTGGAATCATATAATCATTGCTGAATAATTTAGCAACTTGATGTTCATCATTAAAGAATGTAACTGTCTTTAATGTATAACGATCATTTTTGTAGTTATCGCTTGCTACGATATCTAACGCTTCTTGTCTTAATTGATTTAATCTTTCATAATCAGCTGGTTTTAATTTTAAACTAATAATAGCGTCATATAAATCTTGATATGTTTCATCAATAGTAGCTTGATCATTAATGTTAGCATCTTTGATAACCATTCTTGCTTTATTTAAGTAATCTAAGAATTTAGCTACATTAATATAATATTCATTTTGGAAATATTCACCATCACGAATATTTTCTTCTGCATATTTAATTAGTTTTTCTAAGTCCCCAGTATTAGCAGGCAATAATAATAATTGATCAATACCAGCATTAACGTTAGCAGCTCTTGCTTCAATTAATGCTTGACTACGTTTATCTAAATCAGCTCTTTGATCATATAAATCTTTACCTAATCCATAATAGTAATCAAAGAATTCTTTAGTAGCTGGAACATATTTATTATTTTTATAATTATTTCCAGCAATAATCTTATCAGCACGATCTAATGCTTTCTTTAATGGAGTTAAATCAGCATCATCAATGACTAATTCATCCATTGCATTAACTAAATCTTTAGTTGCTTTAGTTAATTTATCTTGGTCTGGAGCTGTTAAGATATCTCCATCATCACGAGCATCAGCTAAAGCTTTTGCAACTTTGTAAGCTTCATCAAATGCTTTTTTACTATCTTTTGTATAATATTGACCTTTATAGTCAGTGGATTTTCTAATGATTTTAGCTTCAGCTAAAGCTTTATCTAAATCAGTATAATCTGCATCAGCAATAGCTAACGCTGCATAAGTATCTCTGATTTCATTAGCTTTTTCACTTACTTCTTTTTGAGTTAAACGATGTGGGATATATTTTCCACCTTCTTGTTCTTGTTTGAAGTTTTTATAGATTGGTTGAATTTCATCCATGATTTTTTCATATGGATCAAATGTTTCTTTAGTATAAATTTTACCTAAATCTAACTTATCATCACAATCTTCATATGCTCCAACTAATTCAGTGATATCTACATCACCTTTTTCATTATAAGGATTTAATCCTGTTTCTTGAATCTTGTTATAGTTTGTACCACGATTACAAATACCATTTCTATAATTTAAGATATGTTTACGTGCCCAACCTTCACCTTTTGTACCAGTAGCTTTATCAATACCACTACTTACACTTTCACCAACATCATTGATGATATGGTTGAATTTTTGTAATACACCATCATCTTTAGCGAATGTTTGTGTACATGCGTTTTCAATTAATACATCTTCAGTATTTGGTACTTCAATAGGGTTATCTAATTGAATTTGTACTTCAGATGAATCATAAGTAGGACCAGTATAAATAAATACGTTATAAATACCCATACCTACAGCATAGTGATGTTTAACTTTATTTGAAACTTTATATGCTGAATATCCATTGACTAAACCTTCATGTGACATCCAAGCTTCTTGTGAAATTGGGTCATAACATTTTTCGTTTTGTAAGAAATATGTTGCTCCATATTCACCATTCCATAATACGTCATTTTTGTTAAAGTGTTCATCGAATAAACCATACATATGAACATGATCACCATTAACGATCATACCATAATCTGAACGAGTGTTTTCCCATGCTACCCCAGCACCATGGTCAGCACGCCAAATCCAGAAGTGATCATTGATTACATCGTTACTATTAATAACTAATGCGTTTTCAGCTGTTGTTGCTTGGTTTGTTGTACCACCAACACGGAAGAATAAATCTTGTAATAACATTGGATTGTCATTATGTCTTTTATCTGTTTTTTCTTCCCCAACTTTTAATAAATATTTAGATTTTGCTTTAGTTCCAGCATCAAATACTAATCCTGAAACTGTAATACCATCTTCGTCTGCAACTTCAATTGCTGCATCTTTGTTGTCAGCAACGATTGTTGCCATACCTGTACCTAATACGATTGTATCAGGATTATTAATTTTAATGACTTCATCAGCATCATATTGACCTGGTGTAAAGAAAATATTTTTACCTGCGTCTAATTCTTCATTGATTTTAGCTGCTGTATCTCCTTCTTTAGCGATATAGAATTTGTCTAATGACATAACTTGACCTTCACCCATATCAGTTTCAGACCAGCTAATACCTTTTGTATCCTTTCTTAAACTTGGAACGAATACTTTATATTCTCCATCATCATCTAAGAATAAGAATGGTTTTTCTTTAGATTCAGGAGTTTTTGTAATACTTGTTGTTACACCAGCTGTACCATCTGTTGCGATGTTCCAATCAGTATAACCATTTCCGTTTAATAAAGCTGTACCAGTTTTATCATTTGGTAAACTTGCTGAATCAACCCCAATGTTGAAGTTGTTTAATGAAGTACCAGCAGCACTTCCTTTAATAACACTATTTCTTGTGAACCATTGTTGTTGAGATGGTGAGCATGCATCTGATGCGAAATAACAATCAGCAGCATATCCGCCTGAGTTCCATCCATATGACCAGTCATAACTTGTTTTACGAGTTGAATAAACACGTCTAAGTGGAGCAGCTTGAGCTACTGACCAGTTAAAGTAATCTTTTTTATTGTTTAATGATCTACCATCAGTAACTTCTTCAGCAACTGTTGCATCTCCAGTACCTACAACTGAAATATTTTCAGCTGAACGCCAGAAGTTACATGTTGCATTACGCCAGTTACCACCTTGGTCTCCCCAATAATCTCTTCCATCATAACTTTTACTATCTCTTACATAGTCTAAGTATGCTGGAACTTCGATATTGTTTAATTTAACATCATAAGGTGTTTTACCTAAACCACCGATGTGTGTGTAGAAACCTACAGGAATACATGCTGTTGCTACATAATTACCTGGTTTATAGTAAATTGCATAATGTCCACTATTAAATTGAGCGGCTTCTGAGTTATTTTGTTTTTTGAAGATTTCTTGAACAACTTTGTTAACTGTATCAATATTGTCTGTTGGAGCAATAAAGATCATGTTTTTACCAAATTTAGTTGTTTCAAGTGAAGTATATTCTTCAGATAATGATGAATCACCATTTTTGTTTCTAGCAACTAATTTATAGTAATTTTTATATTTATCTGAATTAATGTTTTTATCTACATATTCTGTTGAAGATGTAGTTCCAATTTTTTCATAATTTGAAGCAAATGCACTTTGAGCACGATATACATCGTATTCAGTTACATCTTTAATCGCATTCCAAGATACTTTAATATTTTTACCATCTTGAACTGCTTTCATATCAGCTTTTGCAACAACTGGACGAGGTCCATCTTTTGTATGCATTTCTACTTCTTCGCTTGAAGTTTGAGGTGCATCACCTTTTACTGTATAAACTTGAACAGTATATTCTGTTCCTTTTTCTAATTCTGTTAAATCAACTTTATTGTCTTTTGTTTGAATTTCTTTTGCTGCTTTACCAGTTCCGTTATTTTTTGGAGTTACAACAACTTTATATCCTGAATAAATTGCACCTTTTAAAGCATCCCAAGATACTGTAGCAGTTGTATCTTCAACTTTACTTACTTTTACACCAGTAACAGCTTCAGTAGGCATTGCAGTATGAATAATGAATTTTTCATTATCAGTTGGTTCTGCTAATTCGCTACTTACCATTTCACCATTAGTTACAGTGATTAATTTATTGTTTCCAGAAGTTTCTCTAAAAGAAATTGTTCCATCACCATTTGGTTGGTATTTGATTGATTCCCAACCAGCTTTCATATCTCCGTCTTGTTCAGTGACTTTTTTACCACCGTCTTTACCAGAGTTAAAGCATAAATTATATTTTTTAGATTTGAAATTGATAATTGAATTATCATCAGCATTGATTCTTTCTTCAAATCTCATATCATCTGAGATATTACCATTTTCGTCAGCTTCCCCATTAACTAATACTGGGTTATTTACAGTACCATCAAATTTAATATATTTTCCAGTAGCCTTATGTTCGATATAAACTGTAAAATCTGTCACTGCTGCATCTTTAACTAATTTGAATATAGCTGCTTGACCTGCAGTTTTTACACGTTCAATTTCTCCAGTATTTGTTAAACCTAAATACCAATTTTTAGCAGTATCACGAATTTTTACTTCATTATCTGCAACTGGTTCTAAAATATATTCATGTTGATCAGTTCTTTTATCACCATCAGCAAAAATATAATTATTTTCACCTTCTGCACGAATAGGATAATTATCTCCTAATCCTGTACTATACATATCAACTCTAACTTCACCACCTTGTAAATTTCCTTGGTTTGTTGATTTGATAATGCCTAATGCAGATGTATTACCGATTTTGTCTCCATCTTCGATGTAAACACCATCAGCACTACCGTGTACACTATAAACACTTTGTTTAAATGTAACAGCTTTTTTGCTATCACTTGCTACAAGTGCATATGTTGCTGTATCATCTAAATCTAATGTAAATGATGCTGCACCAACTGATAGTGGGTTAAGTGCCCCAACAACCATCGCTAGTACTAATACAAATGCACATACTTTTTTATTAAGTTTACTAAGCTTTGTAATCATTTCTTTTCCCTTCCTTATTATTTTTTATGATTGCATTGAAGTGGCCGGCTTCATGCAATCCCTTACAAATAGAATGTTTTGACACATTCACCGTAATGTCTTTTTACATCACATGTACAAATTATCACATTTTCTTTATTTAGAGTATAATTTGGGGGCTTCTTGTAACCTGTTACAGGTTTTGTAACAAAACTGTCATATTTGCCGAAAATAAAAAAAGAACTCCAAATTTTGGAATTCTTTTGGGCTATTCAAATAATTTAGGGGGTTCAACTTTGGGGGTCTACTTTAG
>NZ_QRQB01000029.1:0-25556 GCF_003475785.1 Coprobacillus sp. AF33-1AC
ATAAACAGTTCTCTTTAGAATTGTCCAATAAAGTGTAACCTATCCATCTTTTAAGACAAAAAGAAGGATTTCTAGCGGTTACTCCATCGGGATATGATGGATTCAAGGAGCAGTTTGAACGTGTTCTTCCAGCATCAAGTGTTGCAAATCTTTTTCCATTTAACTATTCAGGTAAGACAGATCCGCATGGAATCTATATAGGTCACGATAAATTTGGAAGCAATATTATTGTTGATTTCAATGAAAGAAGTGACGACAGAACAAATGCCAATGCTCTTATTCTTGGAAATTCAGGACAGGGAAAATCATATCTTTTAAAACTTTTACTGTTGAATTTAAGAGAACAGGGAATGTCTTTAATAACTCTAGATCCTGAACATGAATATGAAGAAGTAACCTATAATCTTGGCGGTGTTTTTATTGATATGATGGCAGGACGATATATCATTAATGTTCTTGAACCAAAACAATGGTCAGAAGATATAGAAGATTCAGGTGAAGATGATGTTCCTGTTGCATTTAAACAGTCAACAGTTCTTGCACAACATATTTCCTTTTTAAAGGATTTTTTCAAGACATATAAGGCGTTTACAGAGGAGCAAATCGATACGTTAGAAATTATGTTGGTTAAAGTCTATCAAAGATTCAACATTAATGAAAAGACGGATCTTAGTGTTCTAGAACATGACGACTACCCTATATTGAGTGATCTCTATGATTACATTGATGAAGAATACAAACATTACAACACAAACAGAAATAACATTTATACAAGAGAGTCACTGCGTGAAATACTGCTTTTATTAAATTCAATATGTGTGGGAAGTGACAGTCGTTTCTTTAATGGGCATACCAATATTCATTCACAAAAGGTTGTGACTTTTGGTGTTAAGGATCTTTTACAGGCAAATAAGTCTTTAAAAGATGCGATGCTTTTTAATATCCTTTCCTATATGTCCAATGAGCTGTTGAAAAGAGGGTATACAGTAGCTTCAATCAATGAACTTTATCTTTTTTTAATAAATACAACAGCAGTAGAATACATTAGAAATTTTATGAAGCGTGTTCGAAAAAAGGAAAGTTCTGTTATTTTAGCTTCTCAAAATCTGGAAGATTTCAATATTGAAGGAATCAGAGAACTAACAAAACCATTGTTTTCAATACCAACACATACGTTCCTGTTCAATGCAGGAAATACGGATGCAAGATTTTATATTGATACGTTACAGCTTGAAGAAAGTGAATATGAACTTATTAAATATCCGCAAAGAGGTGCCTGTCTTTATAAATGTGGAAGTGAAAGATACAACCTTATTGTTCATGCACCAGATTATAAATCAAAACTGTTTGGTGATAAAGGCGGAAGATAGGATGATGAATATCCATGAAAAGTCAGCGTTTTGGAATAGAAATAGAAATGACAGGTTTAACAAGAAGAAGCGCTGCTTTGATTATTGCTAAACATTTTGATACAGGTTTTAGGCATGAACGTGGTATATATGATACCTATTCTGTCTGTGATCAGGACGGAAGAAAATGGAAAATTGTACGAGATGCAAGTATTACACCGCAATGTGGAAATCGATTTAACTATGATCCTGATTATAAAGTAGAGGTCGTTTCTCCTATATGTCATTATGATGATATAGAAACGATACAGAGCATTGTTCGTGAATTAAGAAGAAATGGTCATGCTAAAGTCAATGAAAGCTGTGGAATTCACATTCATGTGGATGCTTCAAAACACACTGCCAGATCATTAAGAAATATTGCAAATATTATGTATTCAAAAGAGGATCTTATCTTTAAAGCTTTAAAGGTAAGACCGCAAAGAGAAGTACGATTCTGTAAGAAAATAGATGATGATTTTTTAGAAATGCTCAATCGAAAAAAGCCAAAGGATATTGAGGAAGTTGAAAATCTCTGGTATGACGGAAATACCAGCAGAAAATACGAACACTATGATGATTCGAGGTATCATGCCTTAAATTTTCATAGTGTTTTTTCAAAGGGAACAATAGAATTTCGGATGTTTAATGGAACACTTCATGCAGGTGAAATCAAGACCTATATCCAGTTTTGTTTGGCAATATCTCATCAGGCATTGGTTCAAAATAAGGCAAGCAGAGTTAAGACACATTCGTCTAATGAGAAATATACGTTCAGGACTTGGCTTTTACGACTTGGACTTATTGGCGATGAATTTAAAACAGCACGACATCATCTTTTAAAAAATCTAGATGGATGTATTGCATGGAAAGATCCACAACAGGCAGTTATGCAAAGAGAAAGATTGCAAAGTGCACAGGAAACAAATAATGAATCATTGGAAGATGTTCAAGAAGAACTTGGAATGCACATGCAACAGATGTAAAGGAGGAACAGAAAAGAATGAAATATTATGTGGCTTATGGCAGTAATTTAAACAGGGAGCAGATGGCACACAGATGTCCAGAGGCTAAACTGGTTGGAACAGGTATGTTGTCAAATTATGAAATGGTGTTTAGAGGAAATAAAAGTAATGCAGTTGCGACTGTAGAATCAAAAAAGGGAATGGAAGTACCTGTAGGTATTTGGGAAATTTCAGAAAACGATGAGCATTTCCTTGATCGCTATGAAGGTTATCCACACCTCTACGAAAAGAAAAATTTGAGAATTTCTAATGGAACAATTACAACTGAGGCGATGGTTTATGTGATGAATGATGGTTATGAATATGGAGTACCAGGTAAGGAATACTATGAAATAATCAAGCAAGGATATAAGGACTGTTCCCTTGATGAAAAGTATTTAGATGAGGCTGTTGAAAAAATGAAAGAAACTGTTTTAAATCAAACAGAAGCAGCAATGTATCCTTATGGTTATAGAGATGTCAGACAGTAATGAAAACAAAACTTATAAAGTTAGCTCTGTCTTTTTTTAGCAGTGATGATGGCAGGAAGTTTGTCAGAAATGTAGCTGTTGTTATTATTTCACCTTTTGTTGCTATTACTGTTTTAATTGGTGCTATTTTTTCAGATGGTATTTCATTCAATCACAATCTTGTAACGGATCTGTTTGAAGGCAATCCAATTAGTGAACTTACAGGTGAAATGAAGCAATATGTTCAGGAAATACAGGATGGACTTGTGTTGATTGACAGTCATATTGACAAAATTAATCAGACTTTTACAAATGGATCATCGCTTAATATTTATCAGGTCAAAGGGTATTTTATTGGTTATATGGTTTCTTCACAGCATAAAGTATTTTCAGATGAAATGGCAGAGGCATGGGTCAACAGTTTTACAGAGGGTGAAGAAGTCAAAGTCCCTACTTCTGTAAACGCCGTCATCTATGCCAGTCTAGAAAAGAACCTGAATGAAAAACTGCTGAAAGATACAAAAAAGTCAATGGAAACCTGTTATGGTGCATTGATTGGAAATGACGGAAAAACAGTCACAACACTTTCCAAAGAGCAGATGGATGAACTGATTAAAAATATGCCTGAAGATACAAGTGAAATCAGAAAGAAAATAGTGATGCAGGCTGCGGATGCTGTTGGAAAGATACCTTATTACTGGGGTGGTTCTGCCAAGTGTGCAGGATATGATGGTAATGATTTTGGAGTAACTGTTGCTCCAGACAGCAAAGGAAGAAATAAAAAAGGACTGGACTGTTCGCATTTTGTAGACTGGGTCTATTGGACTGTTATGAACAATAATCTTGGCAATACAAATACATCAGGACAGATAAAAATGTGCAAAAAAATAGCAAAGCAAGATCTCAAAGCGGGTGATCTTGCCTTTTTAATTAACAAATCAGGAAAGACAACTCATGTAGGAATCTATGCAGGAAAGAATGCAAAAGGTGAGGCTGTGTGGATACATGAAAACAGTAACGACAGCAATGTTGCCATGAATACTGTGTCTTACTGGAGTGGTTATTACAGACTGAATATGATGGAAGGAAGATAGCAATGAATGAACAAAATGAATTTATAAAGAACTACTTGCATACAGAATATGTTGGCTGTTTAAAAACGGATCATGAAAAATGTATAGATCTTCAGTATGAAGAAATTGGAAACTTTGTACAGAATGCAGGGATGTTTGGTGATCTTGAAATCTCTATAAAGCACAATGGCTTGGTACTGTTTGATACAAATGGTATTTATATCAATAAGGTGTTTCCTAATACAGAATATTCCAGAGATTATCTTATGGAACTTATCAATTCTGTTGCGATGCAACTTCAAAGTGATTTTGATGATGGAGATATAGGACATCCAACAGGCAAAGTCAATGAGTTTATTAAAGAAAATTTTCAAGTTGATCTGTTGAATATCGAACAGGAAAATAAAATAAATTTTAGTTTGCAAATGTAAGGAGGTGAGGAAAATGAATCAAGATAAAATTAAGGAAATCAAACAGAAATATCCAAAGGGAACAAGGATCATGCTCAATTCTATGGACGATCCTCACCATCCTGTACCCTCTGGAACATTAGGAACTGTAGAAACAGTTGATGATATTGGAACAATCCATATGAAGTGGGATAATGGACAAAGTTTAGGTCTTATCGTAGGTGAAGACAGCTTCTATGTTATTGAAAGTGTTCAAAATCAAGAGAAAATACGAGAAGCCGATGAAAAAATACGTGTACTCGTTGTTGAGCCGATGAAAGAACCAAAGGTTGAATATATAGAAAATACATTGGATGATATGCAAAGAGTTGTTGGTGGTCTGATTGAAGAAATCGACTTGGGTAATAATACTGTTCTTGTCTGTAACGAGGAAGGAAAACTCATGAATTTACAGGCAAACAGACGTGTTGGCAGAGATGTTATTGCTGGCACTTTTTTTATTGCAGGAGATGATGGTTCAGAAGATCTAGTTTCTTTAACCGATGAACAGGTCAATGAATATAAAGAAAGATTTCATGAATTAGAGGAAATCGAGCAGCAAGAAGTGTTTAAAAAAATTGAAATAACGATAAGGGGGTTTTAAAAATGGTTAAACAAAAAGAGATAAAAATAAAATATCCTGAAGCAAGAGTTCGAGCAATCAACTCAAATCTTGCAAAGAAAAATACAACACTTGAAGTAGAAATTATGGAAAGCTTGAATCAAATATATAAAAAGCATGTCAAACCAGAGGTTAGAGAATTCATTGAAGAATTAGAAGGAGATGAACCTGTCGTTAGTAAAAAGCCTAGAACGATCATTGAGGAACATCCGTAAATCAATGTATCAAGGAGTGTTTGGCGGTAAATTTTGATCGTGTGCGCTTTTTATAGAAATATGGAATAAGTATGCCAATTTTATTTGTTTAAAAATGTGTGCCCTTATTTTAAAGATTTTAAAAATAGATGGATAGAATGTCCAATTTGAATTGAAAAACAAGGCTAATTTTTAAGAATGTGGCGTGTGCAGGTTAAAGAAGCGACGTCGCTTCACCTTACAACAACGGGCAATGCCCGTTGTTTCAAAGAAGTTCACAAAAGAAAAACAACGTCATTATTGAAGACAGTGCGTCAATAGTGGCGTTGTACATTAAATGTTCTCCTAGAAACAGCAGGAGATAGCAGGTTGTCAAAAACAGCGTAAGCAGAATTTTGACGAAAAATGTAGTTTGAAAATATGTGATATGTTATAATCATAAATGGAACAGCCGTATACGGTAGGTGGTTATCCTTGGTCGTCATGACGAAGGTACGCAATCCTTCGAAATTCACATTCCTAGAAGTTTTGGGAAAATCTGAAAAACGGAGGTGATGCGAATGACAACATATGAAACAGTCATGGTAGTGTTAACTTGTTTAACACTTGTCGTGTCTTTAATGATGCTTGTTATTAAATTACTTCTTATCATAATTGATAAAAGTGAAAAAAAATAACTACCTCACTCCTGGTCAAAGTATGAGTTAGTTATTTTAACAAAAATACAAAATCCAAGGACAACCGCTTACTGGCAGTTCCTTTTCTCAACTACATTATAGTTTATACAAAACTGAAAGTCAATATACCAGATATTGAGAATTGCTACCTATTAACTACCTATGCACTACCTACGACACAAATGGGGTCATTTCTGATTGCTTGAAAATTCAAGAATATTTGATGAAAAAATGAATGTAAAATTATAAACAGAATAATAAAATTGATAAATTTAAAATTATATATAATAGAGAAAAACGGATACAAAGGTATCCTTTTTTTATTGGAGGAAAATAAAATGTGAATAAGAAAAGAACAACGATTTGGCTAAGTCAAGATGTGATGGACAGACTGGATGAAATGACAAAAACAGATGACAGCAAAAGTCGAAGTGAGTTTATTGAAAGAGCAATTAAATTTTATGATGGTTACAATCGTTCAACGTTGGAAAATCAGTATTTGCCTGTTGCTATTTCAAGTGCAGTTCAAGGAACTGTTAAATCAAGTGAAGATCGTATTTCAAAATTGCTTTATAAAAATACAGTGGAGCTTTCAATGGTCATGAATGTTCTTTCAGCAATAGCTGATGTTGATAATGACACTCTTAAAAAATTAAGAGTGAAATGTATGAACGAAGTTAAAGCAACCAATGGCAAGATAAGTTTTGAAGAAATAAATAAATATCAAAAAGGTTCCTGATTCATAATAGCTATATAAAAACTGTTGTGATAGTATGTCGTCTAGAAAGGAATAATCTACATGTCAAAACAGGATGAATTTATAAAACAGCTTTATTATGGAGATGACTTATTCTATGAAAATACTAGAAAGGATTCTTCAAAAAAATGTGAGTTAAATAAAATCAGAGATGAAATTCATAAAAAAATTATGAAGGCATTGATACAAGTATATGGTGAGGAAGAAGCGAACAAAATAAATGAAGAATGGATAGGATGTTCATCAGAAATAGAAATTGAAAATGAAATAGTTATTTTTAAAGAGGCATTGTATTTGGGATATGATCTTGCAGATGTATTTTTTAATAGAAGATAGGAAGTATATGTTAGGAAACTTTAAAAAGGTTTCCTTTTTTATTTGGTAAAGATTATGGTAAGAATTATTGTTAAGTCAGGATATATGAAAGGTAAAAGTCATAAAGAATATTATGTGAATTATATTGCTACCAGAGAAGGTGTAGAAAAGTTTAAAAGTGATTATGGAAATATGAAGGCAACAAAGAAACAGCAGAAACTTATTCAGCAGCTTATAAAGGATTATCCAACTGCAACAGGAATGTTTGAATATAATGATTTCAAAGAAAATCCAACAAGAGAAAATGCCAGTGAATTTATATCGAGTGTGATTGATGCTAATCTTGATGATATTACAACAAAGGAAAATTATATAGATTATATTTCACATCGTCCTAGAGTAGAAAAACTTGGTGAGCATGGTTTGTTTTCAGATGCAGGTCTTCAATTTGAACTGAGTGATGTTGTCAAAGAAATAGGAGAACATGAAGGCAACGTCTGGACACATATCATTTCTATAAAAAGAGAGGATGCTACCCGTTTAGGCTTTGATTCAGTTCAAAGCTGGATGTCACTTTGTCAGGAAAAAAGAAATGATCTGGCAAAGGCAATGAAAATAGATCCGAATAATCTCAAATGGTTTGCTGCTTTTCATAATGAAGGTCATCATCCTCATATTCATATGGTTGCCTATTCAAAGAATCCTAAAGAGGGTTATTTAACTAAAAAAGGAATAGAGTCAATCAGAAAACAGTATGCTGGAAGTATTTTTAAAAATGATCTTTTACATATTTATGAAAATCAGACTGCCAATCGAGATGAAATAAAAAAATACAGTAAAGAAAAAGTCGTTGAAATTTTAAATGGAATGGATCATGAACATTTTGATAGTTCGCAGATCTTTAATGACCTTTTAAAGCTCAAAATGAGCTTGAAAGATTACCATGGAAGAAAGATGTATGCCTATATTCCAAAGGAATCAAAGCAGATCATCAACGACATTTTAAGAGAGCTGGAAAAGGATGAAAATATTGCACAGCTCTATGAACAATGGTACCTGTATAAACAACAAGTCAATGAAACATATAATGACACTATCCTTGAACGTTTACCACTACTTGAACAAAAAGAATTTAAAAGCATCAAGAATATGATTTTAAATATGGTCATGCAGGATTTTGAAGATATTCACAATTTCGGCAATAGTGAATTGGATGATGTGACTAATGAATTAGGTGTGGAATTTAATGAAGAAAATAGTTTGTTGGAAGAATATAAAATAAGGCGGGACTATAGAAAAATAGGTGATATCAATTTAGCAATTAAAAACAATGAATTTGAAATGATTCCAGAAAGTATAGAATGGCTTGAAAAATGTGAACTTCCATTAGCTAAATATATACTTGGTAAAATCTATCATGATGGATTCTATATAGATCGTGATTTGGATAAGGCAATAGAATGTTATAAACAAAGTGGTGATAACAAATTTGCTTATAACCGACTTGCAAATATCTATAGAGAATTAGGAGATAATGATTTGTATGTTCATTATCTTTATCAGTCGGCAGAAGAAAATTTTTCAGTAGCACAATTTAAAATTGGTAAAATTCTTGTTGAAGGTGAAGTTACTGAAAAGAATGTGGAGCAGGGAATTTATTATCTGAATAAAGCCTGTGAATATAGAAATGAATATGCACAGTATTATTTAGGCAAAATGTACCTTTTAGGAAAAGATGTTGAAAAGGATAAAGAGAAAGCCATAGAACTATTAACATTGGCCGCTGAAAATGGAAATGAATACGCTAAATATTTTTTAGATCATATAGATGATATAAAAGAAGTTCCATTAAGTATGATGACAACAAGAATGTTTCGTCATATTGGAAGAATCATTGAAAATGAGTTGCCAATAAGAAATACCATTCTTACAGGAGTCGAACATAAACTCAAACAGAAATTAATAAGAAAACGAAGTGCAACGGGTCATAGGGAAGATGATCATTCACTTCGTTTTTAATTTGAAGAAAAAGGTGAAAGATATGAAGGATAAAATTAAAAGTATTACGCATATACAAAAAGATGAGTCTATGAAAGTAAAGTCAATCAAAGGCAAAAAGCAAAATAAAAAGAAAAAAGCAAGGAGGCATCAGTAATGGCACGAATGTTCAGTGAAGAACAGATTGCAATGGCTAATTCAGTTGATATTGCATCTTTTCTTCAAATGCAAGGTGAAGCACTTATAAAATCAGGAAAGGATATGAGATGGGCAAGACATACAAGTATTACTGTAAGAGGTAATCGCTTTTATGATTGGAAGGCAGAAGCAGGTGGTTATCCAATAGCATTTGTTCAAAGATATTTTAACTATAATTTTAAACAGGCTGTGGAATTTCTTCTATCCAATGTAGGTGACCTTCAAATGTCAGTTCCTTATGAAAAAACAGAAAAGGCAGAATTTAAACTTCCTGAAAAAAATGAAACTTTAAACAGGGTCTATGGGTATCTTTTGAAAACAAGATTTCTTGATAAGGAAGTCATTGATGAATTTGTAAGAAAAGGTTTGATCTACGAAGATAAGGAATATCACAATGCTGTATTTGTTGGTTTGGATGAAAATGGTGTTGCTCGTCATGGACATAAAAGAGGTACTGCAACTTATGGTAAAAATCAGTCATTTAGAGGAAATATAGAAGGCTCTGATCCATTATATCCGTTTCATTATAAAGGATCATCCAACAAGGTCTATGTTTTTGAAGCACCGATTGATATGCTTTCCTATATTTCTTTAAACAAAGAGAATTGGATGGAAAACAGTTATATTGCTTTGAATGGACTTTCTAAAATAGGACTGGATCATTTTTTAGATGTTTATCCAAATATTAATGAAATTTATTTGTGTCTGGATCATGATATTGCAGGTATCGAAGGAGCAGAGAGAATAAGTGATTTTCTAAATGAAAAAGGCAGTTACACTATTTCATGTATTCGTGCAAGAAATAAAGATTTTAATGAAGATCTGAAAGAACAAAACAATGTTGAATTTATTAAATCAACGGACAGTCCCAAATATCAGGAAGCAATGAAATATGTTTCAAATATCAAAAGTGATTTTAAAACAATTGTAAAAGACAGATTTCAAGAAGATGAATTTGATTCGCTTTTTGCCAAGTTCTATTATTCTTTTAATGGAAAAGAACCACGAGATGATTTTAAGTTTCAGACGCAGTTGGATAGACTTTTAAAAATGACAATGATCCATGAGCATTCTCTTTTAGGATTCTCTCATCCATTATCAGATAATTCACCAGTCTGGTCATATTTAAAACAGGATTATAGAAGTTATAGGGACAATGGCAATACAAAAAAGATGTTTGAAAATGTTTGTCAGTCAGTAGCTGACTATAAAAACTGTGTTAAAGAAAATAACAGAAATAATCTAGTAAAGGCTTGTAGAAATTTATCTGCAGGTCTTTTTTATATGGATGTTCATTATAGAAGGGAGATTTATAAAGCTATGGAAAATAAACAGGCATATGGTCTTCTTGAAGAAGAACGACCAAAGGCAAAGATGATAGGTGAAGATGGAAATATTTTTAATCTTATGGGGATTGCTTCAAGAACATTAAAAAGTGCAGGGTATGAAGAAAAAGCCAACGAGATGTTTGAAAGAATAACTTTCAATGCGAAAAGCTATGATGAGGCTTTGAATATTATCAGTGAATATGTTGAACCAGTTGAAAATTATGAGGAGTCTTTTCAAATGAAAGGATTTGAATGAATAGGTGAAGAAGGTGAGAAAAAAAGATGACAAAATCACAAGGAATATTTATAGCGTTTGGTATTTTATTTTTTCTTTTTATAGGATGTGCCGTGTATTTTAACGGAAACTATAATCTGAATAAGATCAAATCAAAAACAGTCGGTGATGGACAATACGGAACAGCGCGATTTGCGACAGATAAAGAGGTTCATCAAAGTTTGAAGTATATTGAATTTGACAGTGTGAAGTGGAGAAAAGGTATTGATCTTCCAAAATCACAGGGATTGGTTGTAGGAAGTAAAATAAACCTTGGAAAAACATTTGGATATGTTGATTGTGATGATATTCATTTGTTGATGATTGGTGCAGCTGGTGTTGGAAAAACAGCCCATTTTTTATACCCAAATTTAGAATATGCCTGTGCCAGTGGTGTCTCTTTTATAACAACGGATACAAAAGGTGATCTGTATCGTAATTATGGTGGAATTGCTCATGATTATTATGGGTACAATATTTCAGTTATTGACTTAAGAAACCCCCTTTTTTCAGATGGGAACAATATGCTTCATATGGTCAATAAATATATGGATCAGTACAAACAAAACAGAAATGATTTGTCTTTAAAAGCCAAGACAGAAAAGTACGCCAAAATAATTGCTAAAACAATTATCTTTTCTGATGGAGAAAGTGCATCAAGCTATGGTCAAAATTCATTCTTTTATGATTCAGCAGAGGGACTTCTTACAAGTATCATCTTAATTATTTCTGAATTTTGTGATGACGGAGAAAGACATATTGTCAGTGTATTTAAACTTGTTCAGGATCTGTTGAAACCTTCTGGAATAAAAGGGAAAACACAGTTTCAGATCTTGCTTGATTATTTGCCTGACAACCATAAAGCAAAGTGGTTTGCTGGTGCTGCTTTGAATACAGGAGAACAGGCAATGATGTCTGTTCTTTCTACTGTTTTATCTCGTTTAAATGCATTTATTGATTCTGAAATCGAACAGATATTGTGTTTCGAAACTACAGTTGATATAGAGAAATTCTGCAGTGAAAAATCTGCAATCTTTTTAGTAATGCCTGAAGAAGATAATACAAAACACTTTTTGATTTCTCTTTTTATTCAACAGTATTATCGTGAAATTTTGGCTTGTGCTGATAGTCAGGGTGGAAGATTAAAAAGAAAGGTCATTATGTATCTCGATGAAATTGGAACTATCCCTAAAATTGAATCAGCAGAAATGATGTTTTCGGCATCCAGATCAAGAAATATTTCCATAGTGGCAATTATTCAATCATTGGCACAGTTAGAAAAGAATTATGGAAAAGAAGGAGCGAGTATTATTGTGGATAACTGTCAGGATACACTATTTGGCGGTTTTGCACCTAATTCAGAAACAGCGAAAGTAATGAGTGAAAATCTTGGATCAAAGACTGTTATGAGTGGATCGGTTAGTAAAGGAAAAAATGATCCATCGCAGTCTTTACAGATGATAGAAAGACCTCTTATGACAACAGATGAATTAAAGAGTATGCCCAAAGGTCATTTTATTTTGATGAAGACAGGAATGCATCCAATGAAAACAGTATTAAGATTATTTATTAAGTGGAAGATAAAATTGGACAAGGAATATCAGGTTAATCAAAGAGTACAAAGAGAAGTTAAATATGCTGATATCGATAAGATTACATCAATCTTGAAATATAAATTTGAAAAGGATGACAATATAAAACTTGATATAAAAAAGATAATAAATGAGGCAGGTGTTAAAGTTGAATAAGGATTATATGTATTTTTATACAAAAGTATCAAGTGCAAATGTAACACCGTCAGGAAGAATGGTATATAGAGCATTACTACGATACGCTAATAGAGAAACATGGTCTTGTTTTCCGTCAGTTAAAACAATTGTTAGTGATACAGGACTTTCAGAAAGAACAGTAAGAAAACAAATAAAGATACTTGTAGAAGAAGAACTTATAATAAAAGTCCCTAGAAAAAGAGAGAACAATGGAAATACATCTAATATGTATTTTTTTAATTGATCTTTATCCTGGGATAACTGTAATAATATAAGTGCATAGGGATGGTGCAGTTAAGACATCCCTGTAACTAGTTGCCTAAAAATTATTACAGAAAAGTAATTATTAATTGTATAAATATAATATAAGTGATAAATCGGTTAACAATTGTAGTTGGTATTCATGCATGTTAAACGGATTTTTAACCACTTAATCAATTAATCTTTTTTTTGTAACAGCGCAATTGTAATATTAATATAAACAAGAAAAAAATAGAAAAAAGTCATATTTAATAAAAAAGTAGGTGCGATTATTTTTTATTATTTAAAATGATTGATATTTTTACTATTAAATAAAAAAGGGAGGAATATTCGATGGCAATTGCAGTAGCAGAAAAAAGAAAACAACCAACAAAAAAACGTGATGATTATGAAGCACCTTCAAGAAATGGTAGGATACATCATAGTAGAAGATTACCAGGTAATAATAATAAAAATAGGTATCCACCGGTCTTTGAACCAAATGGTTCAAATGGTTCTCAATCGAATTCAGGAAGTAATAAATGAACAAAGATATAGAAATAAAATTTTTGAATGACTTAACAAAAACAAGGGATGATTATATTGATCAAGAAAATTCTATGAAAAAGTGTTTAAAAATAAGTTCTTATATAAGAGCAATATCATTATTGTTGATACCAGTTTTCACTTTTTGGAATTTTTTAAATGGAGGTCTGGTAATTATTTTAACTGCAATTATATCTTTTACAGAGTTTTATATTAAGTTTAATAAATTTGATTATAAGCTAAATTTATTAAATATAGTTATTACAAATTTAGATATGGAATACTATCTGTATCATAATATGTGCGGCTGTTATTCATCAAAAAACAATAGTAAAAACTTCAAATTATTTGTAAAAACTACAACGTTAATGGTTAAAGAAATAGAACTAAAGCTTAATAATAAATATGATATGGATGCAGCAAAAAATATACGATATACATCAAAAGATAATTAAAAAATATAGGCTATTATTAATAAATAGTAAATTTTTTTAAGGAAAGCTTCTTCATTAGAGAGAAGTTTTTTTATGTATAAAAATTAATAAATTCTCTTGAAATTTTATTGATTTAAAATAAAATTAAGTAAAAATGGAATAAAATAAAAATTTTTCTTTACATATTCACGATTTTCTGGTATATTTACAACTCCGTTAATTCTTGATATAATCAATAATGATATTAGAGATGTTTCCTCAATAATTAATTTGTAAAACTTTAATGGTAATATACTAGAAATTATTAAACACGTATAGCCGTTGTCAATCACTATAAGTAATGCATTCGTTTTACATTTTTTTTGTTAACCAAGATATATAATCTTGGTGGAGGTGAAAGGAGATGATTTGGATGTGCATTGAAATTGAAAAATATAAGCAAGCACATAATTATGATTTTTCCAATTATTTTGATAGTAGTCAAATCGATGATGATGCTGAAGCTTTACTAAACGATTTTTTGAGTAATCCGAATTATAACTTGAAATTGGATAAAAGAAAAGTACCGATTATAGAACTTGCTAAAATAATGGGATTTAAAATCTATACAGCAAAATTCAAAGATAGAAATCTTTCAGGAACAATTGGTATTTCTAAAAAATTAGTTAATCGATATAAAAGTGATAAGGTTATTATTTTAAATAATCAGGATACAGATGAACATATTCTTTTTACTTTATGTCATGAGTTAGCACATTATATTTATGATTATGAAAGTAATGCTCATAATGAATATTCAAATACGTATAGAACAAATGAGGCTATTAATGCTAAAGAAATGAGAGCAAATCGTTTTGCTGCTTCTTTATTAATGCCAAAGGAATCTTTTAAAGAAGCTTACTCAGAATTATCTAATAATATAGATGATAAGAATATTATTGTTCAAGGGTTATCTGATGCGTTTAATGCACCTAAAACTGCTGTTCGTATACGAATGAAGGAAGTATTAAATGTCTAATGAAAATAGACTAAATGATTTTTCTGAAGATTTTGATTCAGAAGAATTAGAAAATGCTGACTCTATAGATGAACTACCACATAATAGAAAAGATGAAAAAGAATTAGATGAGAGAAATAAAGTATATACAAAAATACTAAATAATTATTCTAAATATTTAGAAGAAACTTTAAACGAAAATAGAATAAAGAAAAAATATGTTATATATTCAATGATTGCTATTTTTGTTATAATTGCTGTTGTGGTTTGTATTATTGCATTCCGTAATGAACCGTTGGCAACAATTTCAGCGGTTATTTCATTTATTAGTGCAATTATTGTTATTCCAACAAAGATAGTAGAGTACTTATTCAATCCAAAAGAAACGGAGCAAATTAGTGAAATCATTAAAAATATTCAAACGTATGATAAAGCCGTTCGAGATGATTTATCAAAAGAGAAAGATGGTAATAACTAATTTTGGTTTTGTTTATATTAATATGGCTATTATAAAAGAAAAGTTTAAGAAAAAAGAGAACAATTGCTAATTTTGTTCTCTTTTTATTTATATAAGAAAATAGAAGGTTGCACTATATAAAAATATGCTACTTATTTGATTGTTAGAATTTAATATATTTAATTGAATAAAGTAAAACTAAAAATAATTTTGGAGATTTAATTATATATTTTTAGACATAAAATTGCATGTTAAACATAAATCATACCTGTTGAACAAGTTATGTTTACTTCTTTTTATAGATAAATAATAATGAAGTTGTGAAGGAAAGTAATAAGAGGAGAAAAACTAATATGAAAAAAATAATAACAACTATTACATTATCATTTGTAATGTGCTTAATGTTTTTAGGAAGCACTTCTGCATTATCATGGAGTTCATCAGAATCGTTAACTGTACCATCTTGGGGTGCTATGAGTAGTCCTACATCAGCTTCAAAAAATAAAACAAAAACATGTAGTTATGGATATATAGAAAAAACAGTAGATAACTCAACTTTTGCGAAATATGGAGATTTTTATAAGGGTGGAAGAATTTCAAAATCATATTATCAAATTTATTTAAATAATCAAACAAGAATTCATTACACAGATGCTAATGCGAAAAAAACAATTTCATCTGTAAAAGCTAGAGTATGTGGATCAAATTACGAACCATCTGCTGGAACAAGAATTTCTATAAAATTCTCGGCTGACAATTAAATAACTATTATTAAAACTACTTTCCTTTACTTCTATTAGAGAGGTGAAATTAATGATTAAAAGAAATTTAAAAAAAATCATTATGATTCTTTTTATTGTAATATTTGGAATATTTTTTATTGATAGCTATATGAGTACCGGAGTCGAAGAAGATTTTTTTACAGATATTTACCTATATTTATGGAATGGAAACTTGAATATTGTTTTTTTACTAGTATTCTTGGCAATTTTTCATGAGTTATGTGTTATGGATAGTTACAAAAAAATATATAATCATTTTGATAGATATGTTATTACACGAATAGGATATAAAAATTTTTACAAAAAAGAATTTTCAACAATATGTTTAAAAAGCTTCTGCTACTATTATCTACTACATGGAATCATGTTACTGTATTGTTTGGTACGATATGGTTATAGAACATCTACTAACATTGAACTTTTTAAATATCAATTATTTAGTAGTAATCCATTAACCAACCTTATTTTATTTATTATAATATCTTCCTTTGGATTAATGATATTGAACTATTTTATATTTTCGTTAAGTTCATTTGTAAAAAATATTTATTTATATAGATTTACTTCGATAGCATTATTATTTATTACAATTTTAGTATCTAATATTTTTAGCATTATTATTCAAAATTTATTCGAATCAACTGAATTAATAAAAACAATAGGTCAAAGTCTTATGGTAACAAGCTTATTGCAACCAGGTATGGGATTTATGATGTATGGTTTTTTGAATTTCTCAATAGCAGCAATTATATATATTATCTTAACTATTACAGCAATATCGATAGCCATTAAATATAGGATGGAATACGATGGTTAAAACATTAAAACAAAGTTTATTAATTTTTATATTATCAAATTTATTAATTTTATGGCTATATTTATTTAATAATTTTTTTGTTGTTGATGTTTTAATTGTAACTTCAAATATCTTTTCTTTTGTTTTGAATAATATATATATATGTTTGTTATTTAAAACAATTAATTATTATAATTCAATAAAAAATTTTATTATAGTTCGAATTGGAAATAAGAAATTTGATGAGATCGTAATATCAAGATTATTTCGAACAAATCTATTAACAATAATATTAGGATATATAGTACCTATATTTTTGTATTTTAATAAATTTTATAGTTATTATCGTTATATTACATTTATCATAATTCAGTATTTTTTATTTACGCTATATATGGCAATCACTTTTTTATATGTGAAAATCACTAACAAATATTTAAAAACATTATTATTTTTGTTACCTTTTGTAATAAATATTGCTATTCAAATTTTCTTTTTTCAATTCTATTATTAATTTAAAGGAGCAACTGATCATGATTTGTTTAAAAAATGTATCTAAAGAATTTAACAAAACTAAAGTTTTAAGTGATATTAATCTAAATATAGATGAAGGACAACTGATTAGAATTGTTGGAAATAATGGTTGTGGGAAAACGACCTTGTTAAAAATATTAGCAGGAATATTAAAAGCAGATGATGGAGATATTACTTATAGTGAAGACTGTAATATAGGTGCAGTTATTGAGAATCCATCATTTATTGAAAATGAATCATTATTATATAATTTAAAGTTTTTATATAATTTGAAAAATAAATTTTCATACGATATATGCGAAAAATATTGTGATTTATTTTCATTAGATCTTAATTCAAAAATTGCTATAAAAAAATACAGTTTAGGAATGCGACAAAAAGCAGCAATTATTCAATCAGTTATGGAAAATCAAAATGTAATATTATTAGATGAACCAACTAGAGGATTAGATAATGATAGCATGAATCAATTTGATAATTTAATAAAAGAGCTGAAGCAAGAAGGAAAAACAATTATAATATGTGCTCATGACGGAGTTGAAAATATAGCTTTTGATAGAGTCCTTGAAATAAAAAAAGGTAAAATAGAAGAAAAGTGCTAAAGTATAGATTTTTATGTTTGAGTTTTGTTCTAAAAATACTTATATATTCGATTACTCCAACCAGTAAGTATTATATTTTACTCAGTCAAGGATGTCCGTTAAATATTATTCATTTTTCTATAATGTCTTTAGTACTGGTATCTGATATTATGTTTTTAATTGATTATACTTATTATTATATTAATTTAGAATGTTTTATTACTGTAAGAATAGAGAAAAAAAAGTACTATGCAATTATTTTGAAAAAATTGATAGGTGGAATAATACTACTAATAATTTCTTCTTTTTTAATTCCATACTATAGTGTTGATTTATTTTTTCTTATTATATTAGATAAACTCAGTCTATTAATTGTTTTTTTTCTTATACTAATAACATGTTTAAAATATAAAAAAACAGATGGTATAGTACTTTGTTATTTTATTATGGTATTATTAAGATACATGAAAACATTTTTTTAATTATAGTTAATAATTAAAAATAAAAAGAGAATCATAAAAAACCATTATGAATTGTAAGGTTTTCGAGAATCTCTTTTTTTGTTATATGTATGGTTGTTTCAAAATTAACTAGGAATATCAAAAGTTATTAGAATACTGATAAACAAATTATCAATATTTCTAATGCTTAAAGAATTATATTTATTAAACAAGATTTCGTTTATATTTTTTTCGATATTATATTTATCAATTGAAGATGCAGAATAAAATAATTTAAGAATAATTTTATTAGCTGTTTTTACCGATTTTATTATTATAATTTTATCAGAAGTAGCAACTTGTAAACAAGAATCGATAGATAAATTAATGAGATATTCAAATAGATTTAGTTGTGTATAATAATCTAAATTTTTGAAATCACTATATTTAATTACAGTTTTAATGTCAATGTTATAATCAATAATTTTTGTTAAATTATTATTTATAACATAGTTTAAAATATATGAGTTACTGTATATTGCATTAAACTCTTTAAAAGCTGTATCAGATAATTTATTTAAAACATTGGTTGCTTCTATATAATTTGAATCGTTAAATAAAGAATTTAATTGACTACAAGTATGAAGGAGATTGTGTAAAAATTTAAAATTATAATCATAATGTTGAGATAATAAATCAAGTTTAGAATTTATTAATTCTTCTTTTTGTTCTGCAATTTGAAGTTTGTGTTTCATGTTTGTTGAATTAATAGCAGATATGAAAATAATAAATAGAATAATATTTGATACTGCTAATCCTGCAGTTGTTAGCAAGACATGCGGACTTATGTTCAATAAATCAAAATAGTCATCTGAATCTAATAAGAAAATGATGCTTATAATAGGAAGAATAAGTGCAAGCCAAGTATATTTTGGCAAATTGTCTGCTTGGATAAGTTTTAAAATTCTAACATAAAAAAACACAAAAATTGCTAAAATAGTGTTAGAGAAGATAGTTCCAAGCAAAAAACCATGTGAAAAAGCATTGCGAGTTATTTCTATAAATAAAATATTATTTAAACAGAATGCAACAAGTATTTCTGATATTACTTGTATTAAGAAAAATGGTACAATAATCATAATTTTTTGAATTGGTTTTCCTTCGAATTGAATAAAAACATAAAGAAAGTACATGATTAATAAAAAAATACCTTTAAATGGTGATGCTCCAGTATGATTGATAAAGCTTTCAAGTGTAATAAAAATGAATAAAATAGCCAAATATTTATTTTTAGAATATTTAGATGATAAAAAAGAATTTGCAATGTAACTAATTAAAAGAAATGCGATAACATTAGAAATAATAATCATAGCATTTCATGTAGAAAATCATTATATTTTTGATCAAATTCTTTTTTATAATGTCTAGAAAGTGGAATTGTCTCATTATTGATTAAAACAATTTCATTTTTATTAAATGCACTAATATATTCAAAGTTTATTAAATAGGCTTTATACGAATAGGCAAAACCATATGTATTCAATCTATCATACCAATACTTCAATGTACAATTAGTAGTAATTATATTTCCACCTATTGTATGTACGTTTGATTTTCTATTTAAAAATTCTATATATAATATATCTTTAACAAAGATTTTATAAGGACTTATTTTTTCATCATAGAAGCCAAGAGATTTTTTTATATATTTTTTTATTATTGCATTCATTTCTATATTAAATTCAAGTTGATTAATTGGTTTGATAAAGTATCTATCAGCATGGATTTTATAACCATCGATGGCATATTTTGAATAGTTTGTTGTTATTATGATTCTGCAATCATGTTTTATATTTTCTAATTCTAAACCAATATCAATTCCATTTTCATTATTGATTTCCATATCTAAGAAAAGCAAATCTGCTTTCGTAATATTTTGGATTAAGTCTTTTTTGTTTTTACAAATATAAGTTTCATAATTTTGCTTTGTTTTTTCAAAAAAATTATTTAGACAAAGTAAAAGATGATCGATATCTTTTTGATGGTCTTCATAAATTAATATATGTATCATAAACTTCAACACCTCTTAATAATATTGTAACAAATTAATATAAATATTAAAGTATTCTTTTAATATAAGAGATACTAAGGCTACATATAGAAATGATATTAGCAAAAAAAATAAAATTTAATATTGTAGAAAATGTATATATTTTGGCTAGACCAATAACTCCTATGTATATTATTTCAATGAAAAGAGATGTCTTTTTGTATAATTTTAATTGCTTATCATTTAGTCGCTTATTTGGATGATCAATAGGTGCAATTAAGATTGTTTCTATTATTAAAATTATGCTAGTTAAAATAATTATCCAAATGTTAATATTATAATACCTAGATAAAAGAACAGGTATTATAGAAACTGTTGTCGATATAAGTATGCATACAACATTGTTTGAAAAGTGGAAACCGCCAATATATTTACGTAAGGGGATATATAGAAATAAGAAAATAATTGTTTGAAAGACGCAATGATAGTATACAGCTATACTTAAAGTTATAATTAGATAAAATAAATAATGTACAAAAATTGACCAACCATAGTGATATAAATCCTCGGCAATATCAATGTTATTTTTTTTTAAAATGTTAAAAATTATTTTATTCATGTTTTTCCTTGTTATTTATATCATTAAAATAGTTTATTAATTGTAATAAAATTTGATATTCTCTATCATTTATATCACGAACAGATAATTCTAAAGGGTGATTATCTTCTATTAAATAATCAGTTGTAATGTTACACACTAATGCAATCATTGTTATATGAGCAATTGTTGGGACTGATAATCCTTGTTCCCAGTTATTAATAGTTCCTCTAGTAACATCGATTTTCTTTGCAAATTTTTCTTGACTTAGATCTAGTATATTTGTTCTTAAAAATTTTATTTTATCTGCTATATCCATAATAATTATCCTTACTTATTGTTTTTCATTTGTTTGTATAATTCGAAAATAAGATTTCTTTGCTCCTCTGTGAGCGTTTCAATATTTAAGCCCTTTCTACTTTCATTGAATAAAATCATTTCAGAAGAAGTATCGAGAATATTCATAAGTTTTATTACTTTATCTAATTGAATTGTTCCGCCTCCAGCTTCCCAACCTTTTAATACACTCTCGTTTATTTTTAATAGGGCAGCTAGTTCAAGTGTTTCCATTTTCTTGTTTTCTCTTGCTATTTGTAGACCAGATTTATTTATGTTTGTCATAATGTATATCACCTTATTAATAATTGATTATAGATATAGTATATTTTGAATTTATTTAATTGTAATATACATAAATTTGTTAAAATGGTTTAATTTATACAAAATATATTAAAAATGTATAGTTAAATACAATTATTACAAATGTAACTGCACTTTAGTAAAAAAAGATGAATCATAATCATAATCACTTTAAGAAAACATTAATAGATGTTATTCTTTTTTTGAAAGGAAGGGTCGGTCATGAAGAACTGTAAACAATATTTTTTAAAAACATTTGCTTTTTTGTTATCATTTTTAGCTATTTCATCTGTTAATAGTGCTTGTGCTGTTTTATTTGGACAAGAAAAGGAACCAGATAGTTTGGCACGATATAAAAAGTGTTAATTTTATTTAGAGTGTATGTTAATTTCGATATCATCAGTGTTTTTTACATTGATGATATTTAGTTATTAAGAAAATTATTTATGAAGCTTCCCTTAGTTTTACATGGATTATCAAGCAAAAAGATTTGTTTAAAAAATGGGAAATACAAATTTAAATATTCTTTTGAATTAAAAAATAAAAAGTGATATCAAAAAATAAAATATTGAAAAAGAAGAGACCCATGTTTTATTTTATTGATAAATAATGCTTTTTAAATCGTTAATAGATATTTGAATTAAGTAGTTTTAATAAAGAAGAAGGAGGAATTTGATTTGAATGAAGACTTAAAAAATGTAGATGATTTTTATAAAGAGTTTGATGAAACTTGTACAAAAAAGGCAGTCATAAATGAATTAGGAAAATTATACCCATATGTTTATTATATAGAGGTAGCACTAATTTATTTAATTGTAATTGGTTATTACTTATATAAATTTGTAAAAAATGGTTTTAATTTTGAAGAATTTAGTTTAAACAGCACACAAGCAATCTGGCATTATGTAGTTACTTTGATAGCATTTATGTTTGTAGCAATTGTTATTATAGTAGTGGGTGAAGTAATACTGATTAAAAAAATAAAAAAGAAAAATGATATAACACAAACAGGTTATCAATTGTTTTTTAATACGATTAGTATACCAAATGTCAATAAGACAATTGAAAATTTATTAGAAAAAAAGAGAAAAGAATTTGTAAGGAAAAATATGAATTTATATTCTAAAGAAGAAATAATAAATATTTATAAATTCACCAGAGATGATATCAATAATATTTCATTAGAAATATCTAACACATCAAATTCTGGTACATATGTTTCTTTTTTAACAATTCTTGTAACTGCTTTTTTTACATGGTTTCTAAATGAATCAGATTTTAGTTTTAAAAATGGTTATGATCTTTTAATTATTGCAGTTGCAATTTTCTTTGTAATCCTAGTGGTTTATTTATCATACAGATTTTTAATTTATATATATAATTTATTTGAATCCTATTTCTTACTAAGTGTTTTAAAAAAAGAAGAAAAGGAAATGAAACAATTTTCACATTTTATAAAAAAAGTGATTATTAATTATGACTATTATAAGGAGGAGATTAAGTGTATGAATGATAATGTTCCAAAGAATGCAGTATTAACACAAGAAGATAAGGATAGATTACATGAAAGACCATATTTCACATTTGTAGAAGCAAATCGTTCTTCATTATCAAATAATTTATTTTTTATAGATTTAACATTTAAAAATGATGGGATGGAAAAATCTTTTAGAACATATCCGGAATCAAATGGTAAAACAAATATTTTAAATAAAACTGTTAGTTTTAAAAGAGTAGAACCTAATAGAACACCTGTTATAAAGGTTGATCAAGAGTTTACAACTACATGGTGCTTTGATGATGCTAAAAATTTCGAAAATTGTATGGTTACTGTAGTTATTGAATTTCTAGATGTTTTAGAAAGAAAATATACCCAATCTTTTGAGATTGCTTTATCAATGGTTAATGGAGAAATTCATGGAGATGCAATAAGATATAGTGATCCAATTCTTAAAAATGAATAAGTAGTTAAAAATATAAAATTCAGTTATCAAGGGTACAACAAAATTTATATTTTTTGAATTTGTACCCTTTTTTTATACGTAAATTATTATTAAAAATTAATAATCGTATCGGTAGTGAAATTAGACGAAGTCTGAAGCACTACTTTTTTTATCCCCTGCTTTAGACATTGTCTATTAAAGGGGATGTATTTGTGCATAAAATCAGATCTCCTCCTGATTATCTTCAGCCAAAAAAATACAGGAGGAAGATAGGATGGAAAACGATTATAAAAGAAATTATTTTTGGATCAAAAGAGATCTTAAAGGACACAAACACTATTATTTTAAAATAAAAGGTCAATACCATGAGGTATCGGAAGAAGTATATAAAATTTGTTACAATTCATTTAAAAAAGAAGAACGTGAAAAAGAAAAGAGAAATGAGTTTAAAGTATCCAGTTTAGATCAGTTAGATAATAATAATATAGCGCTTGTAGATAAGATTGCTGATAATAATAATCAATATGATACTTTTAATGTCAATGAAGAAGTTGAGAATGTAATGAATATTATTAATCAACTTTCAGAAGAAGATAAGAATCTTATTACGAATCTTCTTATCAAGAATAAAACAGAAAGAGAACTCTCTGCATTGATGGGTGTTTCTCAACCAGCAATACATAAACGTAAAAAAAGAATAATAGAAAATATCAAAAATAAGTCAAAAAATTAACTTGTTTTTTTTATTGGGTTATCAAGTAATAAAAAAATGTCCAGTTATATATGAGGGGAGTTATTAAGCATCTCCTCTCAAGAGGACATTGAAAACAGAATAGTCTGAATCAGCAACAAAAAGTTTTCTAGCACGTTGATAGTTGCGCCAAGAGAATATGTGAACATAGAAATATAAGGTCACAATAAAATGTGAACTTTTTTCTCTGTTTCGTATTGGAGCGAGAAACAACTGATCATAAAAAGGTAGGGATAGACCTTTGCCGATATGAAAACGTAAATGATACTTCACTCTATTCAACAGTCGAGCGTGAACAAACCGTCGCAACAATTGAGGAGTGGTCTTTGACACGTGTGTCGTATGTTCTTGATGATCCTATACAGAAGCTGGTTTGGACATTGGAAAAAAGATTTGAACCGATACGTTTATTGATAGATCGTGACACCTGTAAAAAAATGCAGGTGTCATCATTGTGTTAATAAAGGAAAGGATTGATCTTATGAAAAAAGTACATATTTTAACACAAGAAGAAAATAAACTTTCTTCGAACCAGTTAGAGGAATATATGGAATTCGCTGCTAAAAACAATTATGAACTTACTGGAGAATTGCATTTTCATTTTTCCAATGCTTTTTATGAACCAGAGAAGTTTGTGAATACAATAAAGGATCTTACAACAAGCAGAACATTTGTTACTGATGGTGACTGTATTGTGTTTGCTAATGCATTCAATGATGGAAGACTTCTTAAGGCATTTGAAGATAATGGCTTTGAAGTCTATGAACGTGACAGTGGCCGTCTTATTCAGGATGTGTTCAATGAATTCAACGAAAGACAGGTTCATACTTTGAAAGCTGTAATTAACAGTGCATTAGAATCAGCTGTTAATAATAAGCCACTGTTTGTAACAAGCAATTCAAACAGTGAAGCCACTCATGATTGTGTACGAGAATATGTATCCAAGTATGACTTGGATCATGCTGTTGTTATTCAACTTTCAAATCTGAATGAAGAATTTAAAAAACAGATTGGAGATGTCATAAAAAATGAAAAGTGTGACCATCTGGTACTTATTGAACCTGATTCTTTTTCAAAACAAATGCAACAGGATGTTGTTGACTTTGCATCGGAAAATAATCTGAAAGTAGACAGTTACTATGCACAGCCAGAAGTTGAAATTTCATTACAGATGAAAGGCATGGTTAATTGATTGAATGGATATCTTTTGGATTGTCAACACTTTTTTGGACACTTTTTATGAGAACGCACG
>NZ_QRQB01000003.1:0-137976 GCF_003475785.1 Coprobacillus sp. AF33-1AC
ATAAACAGTTCTCTTTAGAATTGTCCAATAAAGTGTAACCTATCCATTTGCAAAGGATCATATGAAAAGATTCCACAAATTTTATTTTCTTTCATTTTTTCAAAAATAAAATTTAGCTGTCCTTCATCTATTCTCTGTACCTCATCTAATACAATAATATCTGTTTTATCGTAAGGAATATTTTCATAATTTTTAATTGGAAATATCTGCCAATTTTTTTCATTCAATGCATTGTGTCCTTCATTTAACATTCCACAATGTATAACAACCACTTGATTATCCCTCATATATTCTTTTGCTATGTCGTAAATTAATAAAGTCTTACCACAGCCTGCGGGTCCTGTAATACTTACTGATTTTTCTTCTTTACCTTCTAATATTTGTAAAATATCTTTTTTATATTTACTTGTTGATCAGTTAAAAAATATTCGTCATTTAAAAATTCATTCATCTTATTAAATGGCGATACTAAAAATTTTGATGGTTCAAACATGTCATCAATGCCTTTATCTATTAACATTTCTTGATTTTGTAAATTTATATTTAGATCATCAAATTTTATAATTTGCAAACTATCATCTTCTGAATGATATTCATATAATATATTATTACAAGTTATATAGCAAAATGTATATACCTGTTTATTTAATGCTTTTAAATAGTAATTATTTTGCTTTAGTTGTTTCTTTATTTTATCCTCATTTGCCTCTCGTTTTAGTTCTATATTAATAACACTATTTTCTCCTATCCTTAATAGATCAAATTCTTTTGATATTTGTGGTATAGTATAATTCCAAAAATAATGGTCATATAGTGTATAATTATTAAATTTTGAATTCAAAACGAACTTCCTTAAATCATCTTCTTCACTACTTCTAACATTACTCTTTTCCTTATGAGATTCACATACGTTATATCTTTTTAAATCCCTTTCGTCTAAATCTTCACAAGTTGCACAATGTGTAACTATATTAATTGCTCTCATATATATATCCTCTTATATTAAATCATTTTAATTTTTCATACTCATTTAATGCATACCCATCTGTCATCCCCGCAATATAATCAGTTATTGATCGAATTAATATTCTTCTTTTTTCATAAACTATAACATCATTTTCATTAAGATTTTCATTACAATCATTAAGATATCTGTCTATAATTTTTTCATTGATTTCTTGCTTTGTAATTATTTCAATCTCATCATTTATTAAATCTATATCACCATCTCCCAAAAAAACTGCACTATTAGAAACGCCAACATTCTCATGTCTTAACATTTCTAAAAAAATCTTACGCTGTGTTCCCTCATGCAATAATCTAGGATTATTATAATAGCAAGAAAATAATTTGGTTATAATAACACTTGCATTATAATCAGCACTTGCAACAGTTGTATTACAAATAACTTTTTTTTGTACTACTTTTTCTAAATACTTATTAATTTTTTCATCATCATCAGAAAATCTAATTGCAGGCAATTTTTGACTATATAATTCACTGTCATTTTGACTTAAATTTTCTAAAGATGAATCTATAACATGTTGAGTAAAATAATTAACAATTATAGAAACAATTTTTGAAATTTTTAATTTATTTTTATCAACTATTAAGCAACTTTTTTCTATTAATTGACATTCTTTTGTAATCTTATGTAATAAATCATTACATTTATTTATTTTTAATCTGTCTTTTAATTCATTTATGGTCATTACTCCGGATGTGAGCGCATCATCTACATCATGGCCTCTTTGTGCAATTTCATCAGCAATAGCTACAACCTGTCCCTCTAATGAAGAACAAATAGGATCATCAATAAATATTTTATCAATATATTCTTTGGATACAAAATCATTTATATTGATATTTGATTTCAATTTAGTATGTTTTAAAACACCTTCAACAACTTGAGCACATACATTTAGTCCTGGATATTTTACTGATTTTTCTTCAATTTTCGTTAAAATTTTAGCACTTTGATAATTATGTTTAAATCCTCCAAACCATCTATTTTTAAACATATTTTGTGTTGCTGGTATTCCAACATCAATCTTTCCACACAAAATTCTATCAAGAGTTCTTTCACCTTGATGACCAAACGGCGTATGTCCTAAATCATGTGCTACTGCAATTGCTTCTGTTAAATCTAAATTTAAATCTAACGCATAAGCTATAGCTTTAGCTATTTGGTTAACCTCTAATGTATGTGTCATTCTTGTTCTATAATAATCTCCTTTTTTTGTAGTAAAAACTTGTGTTTTGTCTACTAATCTTCTAAAGGACATACAACTAACAATACTTTCTCTATCATTTTGGAAATTTGTTTTTCTTTTATCTATATCATTATTAAAATATAATCGTATAGCCTGATTATCATTCTGAGCCAATTTATGTAAATTGTTATTTTCAACATATAAATTATTCTCTATATTAGAAAGCAAACATTCATTGTCCTTATTCTCAACAACATAAATTCTTTCTCTTAATTCTTCATATAAAGTTTTCATTTCATTTGCTAAAACATAGCATCCATCATCAAAATCCGCCTCTAAATCTAAATCAATTTTATCTATCAGACTTTTAATAACTCTATCATGATATTTACTTTCTAGATGTATCATATTTTTATAAACAATATTATGTTGTTCATTAAAGCGTATCAATTTTCCAATAAATATATCATTAATATCTCTGTCTTTTGCATTTTTATATGTAATAAATAAAATTACATTATTCCTTTCTAAATTTGTACTGTCTTCTACATTGTCTTTCATTTTTATATTGTAATAACGTTCAATTTTTTTGTCATAACTTTCTTTTGCAAACTTATATATATCATTGTTATCATTATTATTTTTTATAATAAATACTTTACCCATTATATTCATCATCCTTTAAAATCTTCATAATATGATAAGAACTGTCATTAAAATAATAAAATTAGAACTTTTTATTTTCCATTATTATGCGTATATGCACATATTTACTGCATGAACGACATTTAACTAATTAATGTTCTATTTATTAAAATGACTATTGAATTATTCAAAACTAACAAGTTATTTTGTACATGTATCTGCTATTTTTTTATTAAATCTATTCGTTCTATTTTGATACTATCAATTTTCTTTAACTCTTCTTCATACAAACTAGCTAATTGTATTGTTATATATTTTATAATTTGCATATCCTCTTTATCAATTTGAATTTTATTAATGTCATTATTATAATGCATTATTTTATTCCTAATCCCATCATCTTTAAAATATTTTTCCAGTTTTTTTATTAAACTATTACCTAATATTTCTTTCGTCTTTTCTTGATGCAATAATGAATTAACTGTTCTAATTGTACCTTGATCTTTATGCTCTATATTTACCAAAGAGGTTAGATCTAATAATTCAATAGCTAATCTTTCAATCAACGGAAAAAAATAATACAACACTGCAATGTTATTAGATTTAAAAAGTAAAATATCATCTTCATGAATAAAATTATCTAGTTCTTTAGTATGGCATTTTTGAAAAAAATCATCATAAAACATATTTAATTACCTCTTCTATTCTTTCTTTATCCACATTACTTGCAAGATTTGCTTCATTTTTTAATAAATAGTTTCCATTATTATCACAATTATACCGTAATGATGTATAGTTATTATTTATATTTTTATAAACATCTATTAACATAATTCTTTTCTCTAATTCTAAAAGTTTTTTTATTTTTAAAAAACGTTTATCCTGATTTTTTTCTAGAAATCGAAAAAATTCATATAAATCATGACCAATAAAACTAAGTTTAAAGAAAGAATTTTCATTTTTGTAATGTACATCTTTTATCACATCTTTAAAATGATTTATATTGCAACATCTTATCACTTCAGACTTTATGTATATTTCAACAGTAACAAACATTATATATAATAATATTGATTTATTATTGGTACATTTAATAGTATTTGTTAAAGTTTTTTTCCAATCTAAGTATTGCTGACGAAATACTTCATAGATTTCATTAGTTTTATTTATTTCATTTTCTATTATTTTGTCTGACAAAGAAGAAAAATTTTCAATCATATTTGGATCAATTTTAATTTTTCTTTTCATCTTTATCACCTACTACAAATAATCCAATTAAGCAAGAAAAGAGATAGAGTAGCTCAACTGTTAGATTCTTTTTATGAATAAAATTTCCATGCATAAAATTATTTCTATAATTCAAGCCATATCTTTCATATAAAACATAATAGACAAACATGTAGATATCTCTAGATAATTTATTATCTTTGCAATAATCAAATAAATTTTCTATATTAGCCGACATATTTTGAAAATTACATTTTAATTGTATATTTTCTATTTGTTCGCAAATTAACTGCTCTATGCATATAATCAAATAGCAACATAAAACGTAGTCATTTTGAAAAACCAAATCTGTTTCCTCTAAAAAGTTTTTGCAAATATATTCTTCTAAATTATCATCTAAAAACTTCTTAAATGTTGTTGCTATAATACTTCCACTAAAAGTAAATGTTGTACTTAAATGACGTAACATTAAATAATAATAATTACCATGATATACATTATCTAGTTCATCGGATAATGATTCTACTATTTGTATCCCTTTTTCGTGATAATATTTTGAAAAGGATGAATCAAAATCATTATCCCAATTCATATATGTTCCTTGTTCAGAATCTAAACATACATATTGAACCAACATAGGAACTGGAGATTCAGAAAATGTCTTAATTGCAATTGTAAGCATTTGATCAAAATCGACCTTCAAATACAAAAAAATAGTTTGTAAATTGTTAGATAAATCTTCCTTTATCCTTTCTATCTCATCACTATTTGGATTAAATTCATATTGAAATTTTTCCAATCCGCAATTAACGCTATCACTTTTTAAATATCTTCTTTTACAATATAATAAAGTTTTTATACATTTTTCTATTGTCAATTTATATATATCGTAATATCTTTGACATCTTTTTATTTGATTTAAATAATTTAATATTTGATCTACATCAGAGATAAATAAAACAGTATTTTTAATCTCATTATTCATCATTTCAGTTATTTTATTGACTGACTTAATCAAGTTATTACACACCGTAATAAAAGAATTCTCATCCAAAATATCTTTATAATACATTTTTAAAGTTAGATTTATAATAGCATCATAATGATAACCATTAATATTAGTCTCTTTAAATCCATCTATAATATTAGTATTGTAAATAGATGCATTCTGTTTACAATTTGGATCAAATTCAATTATTTTAAGTAATAAATTATCATTATTTAAAATATATTCAAATAATTCATTGTACCTAGGATGAATATTATTTTTATTATATAATTTATATAATCTATCACAAAAAAAATTGTGATCATATTCAAAATTTTTACAAGCAATAAAATCCTTATAATAATCATAACTATGCTCTAAATACATGCCATCTCCATAAAATTCTTTTCTATCAAAGAACTTATAAAATTCTTTTTTTATACAATCGTAATTTTGAGATTGTTTATATGTATTTGATTCTAACGAATAATGATATGATGTTAAAAAATCCGCAAGATAATTGCACACATGGAAAAGTTGATTTTCTTTTGCGTAATCATATATATCTTTTATTTCTTTAAATTTAAAATCAAATGTGAGTATATAATCATTATAGATATACAACATAATACCATCTTTTAAATAAGTATAATCAAGCAAGTTATAAAATTTTTTTATCGCAACCAAATAATCCGTCATATCTATTGTACTATATATAGATACAATTTCTCTTAATTCTGTACTTATATCATTAATATTCATATAATCTCTTATAAACTCTTTTGTTGCTATTTTCATCATCTTTTCCTTCCTTAAAAAATTTTAATATTAAACTTTGTAATCAAATTCTTTATATTAAAAGACATATTAGAACTATTTATTTTCATTACTCAATTCAGTTTTAAAATCATCTAATATTGTTTCAAATTCATCTGTTAAAATTTTCATACAAAATCTTTTTTGAAAAAGTAAAACTTTATGAATAGAGAGTTTACATTCTTTAAATACAAGCCATTGTCTCCTTCTTTGAATATTTTTTTCCTTTTCACCAACAAATGACATTTTAACAAATAGGTTTTCATATTTTGACCATAGTTCAAATAAATACATAACGGGTATAAATAATATTAAATATATTAGAGGTATCATAAAACTTATAAAGGTGTTTAGAATATTTAAATTTTTATACTCATGAATTCCAACTTTTATTGTGCCTATTATTATCAAAAATCCGATTAAAGACAAAACAAAATTTAAAAATGTCTGAGCACTCCTATATTCATTCTTATGTTCTAAAATAAGACTCATTGTCATAATAATTATGACAATTGGAATACTTATTAATTCAATACATATATTAAATGTAAATGTGCTCATAAGAAACTCAATAATAACAATTAATTTGAAGTTATCCTTTAAAATTTTCTTAATATATGTCTCATCTGTATCGCCTGCTACTGAATTCATGCAGCATATTAAACCTGTAAAAAGAAACCATTCAACAATATCTTTTATGTATGAACTATCCCAACAAGGTAACTGATAAAACAAAAAAGTAATGAAAAAAACATACATAAGACTTGTAAACCAAAGTATTCTAATTTTACTTGTGAAAAACAACTTTATTAATACAAAAAATGATTCTCTAGTTGATTTATTATATAGAACATATATAAACAAAATAAATATCCATGTTATGAGTGCCCATTCTCTCGTAGATAAAACAATGATATGAATACCCCCTCATAAAAAATTAAAATAATCATGTTGTTAATTTTTAAAATTAAGCGCTTTCATGTAGTAAAAAATTAAAAGCTAACACTATAATTATACATCTAGTGTTAGCTTTTTTTCTACTTATTGTCATGAATGACATTATTTTATTCACAAATACCATACAAATTACGAAATAATTTAAACAATAATCTACTATTAAAGCATAACATCTTAAATTTAAACCGTATTTTATCATTATGACATAGAAAACAATTAATCTTATCTTCAATCTCAAAACAATTGACCAACTATTCCGATTAGATTAACCAATAATATAGACTTTTTTCATTATAAAATTTAGATGTAGATAGACATCATGTTTACAAAATATTTAACTTTAAATGAAAAGCAGCTTTTATATAAAAATATAGTTTTCCCTACTTTATATACCATCAAAAATTGTCTTTTATCTTTTTTGAAAGTACTTTAATTCAATATCTGCATTTATTCTTTAAAAAATGTTAATTATATTCTTTAAACCTTGGAAAAATATACAAATTTATTTTCCTAGTATCCATTTGAAATTCTTATTTATTAAAAAAGAAAAAATACGTAAAATGACTAAAGTCAAAAATAGAATTATAATTTTAACAATTACCAAAATGTAATTATGTGATACAAGTAAGCATATTTTGTTAAATGGAAGTAATAATAACTGATTTAAACATAAATAAACGATAGAGTTTTTACCAATATATGTCATAATTCTTCTTAACGTATTCCATCTAAAAAATAATCTAAAAAACGCATACCATCCAATCGTCATTAAGGATGCACATATGTAATATAATATAATATTTCCATATACTCCATTTCGAATATTGATTGAAGAATTATAAAAACAAATTACACTGCCTAATAAAACACATAAAAAGACTGTATATATATTAGTTTCTATTTTAAAAACTTCAACATTCTTTTTTAATATTGTTCCAATTTGAAATAACCCCACACCCATTAGGGAAATATCTATACCTAAAGGTAATCTAAAATACCTAGGAATAATACAACCTGCTAAGGACAGTAAAATTATTACTATATATTTTAAATGTTTGTTCTTTATTTTATCAATAGAGAAATAAAATATATTTACAAAAAATAATGCTGTTAAAAACCATAATGCTCCACATATAGGCATTCCTTCTGTATTAAATAAAAAAATATGATATACAGCACTAACTACAGAAGTAAAATCTATATATTTAATGGTTAAAAATTGAATTATTATCCACACCATCAAATGAAATACCGAAAAAATAAAATATGGAATTAATAAAGAAAAAAATTTTTTTTCAAAAAACAATTTAAAACTTGTATGTTTTCTTTTCCAAAGAAAACCCGAAATAATAAAAAACATAGGCATATGAAATGAATGTATCCATACATCAAAAATATTACCAAATCCAATATGCCCCATTATCATTAATATAATACCAAAAGCCTTTAATAAATCTATTTCCTCAATTCTAGTCGTGCTATTTAATTTTTTAATCTCTTCCATATAAATCTCTTGTATATACTTTCTCTTCTACATCATCTAAACAAGTATCATAGCGATTAGCTATGATTGCTTGACTTAATGATTTAAATTTATTTAAATCATTAACAACTTCACTACCAAAGAATGTTGTTCCATCTTCTAATGTTGGTTCATAAACAATCACTTTAGCACCTTTAGCTTTAATTCTTTTCATGACACCTTGAATAGAAGATTGTCTAAAGTTATCACTATTAGATTTCATTGTTAATCTGTATATACCAATAATTACTTCATTTTCCTTTGATTCATCATAAGTATTGTTATCATCATAACTATAATAATTAGCTTTTTCTAATACTTGATCAGCAATAAAGTCTTTTCTAGTTCTATTACTTTCAACAATAGCTTCGATTAAGTTTTGTGGTACATCTTCATAGTTAGCTAGTAATTGTTTCGTATCTTTTGGTAAACAATAACCACCATAACCAAACGATGGGTTATTGTAATGAGATCCAATTCTTGGATCTAAACATACACCATTAATAATTTGTTGTGTGTCTAAACCCTTTAATTCAGCATATGTATCAAGTTCATTAAAATAAGATACTCTTAAAGCTAAATATGTATTAGCAAATAATTTTACTGCTTCAGCTTCAGTAAATCCCATAAATAAAGTATCTATATCCTCTTTAATAGCCCCTTCTTGTAATAGAGAAGCAAATGTATGAGCAGCTTCTACTAATCTATCATCATTCATATCTGTACCAACAATAATTCTTGATGGATAAAGGTTATCATATAGTGCTTTAGATTCTCTTAAAAATTCAGGAGAAAAAATAATATTTTTACTTCCTGTTTTTTCTCTAATACTTTGTGTGTATCCCACAGGAATTGTACTTTTAATCACCATAATAGCATTGGGGTTAATTTCCATAACTTGTTTAATAACACTTTCTACTGCACTTGTATCAAAGAAATTTTTCTTTGAATCATAATTAGTTGGTGCAGCAATGACTATGAACTCTGCATCTTTATAAGCGGCATTAGCATCTAATGTTGCTGTCAGATTTAATTCTTTTTCTTTTAAATATTTTTCGATATATTCATCTTTAATAGGACTAATTCTATTATTAATCTTATTTACTTTATCTTCTATGATATCCACAGCCATCACTTCGTGATGCTGTGCTAATAATGTAGCAATGCTTAATCCTACATATCCTGTTCCTGCGACTGCTAATTTCATTTTCGATTTAACTCCTTAATATTCTTTTTAATTTCTTTTTTATTTTTTCAAAAAAATTATATAAATAAAAAAAGTAATTTCTTGCTATTTTATCATTTTCATAAACATTAATTTTATTAACAATTTCACATTTATGTTTAAATAGATTGTTTATATTAAATGGACAATTACTAATATATTTTGGATTAATTTCCGAACTCCCTCCAAAATGATAGATAAAGTTATTATAATATTCTATTGTTTGTATAGAGTATCCATCATTCTGTAATCTTGAGCAAAAATCCGAAATAGAATAAAACCAAGTAAATTTTTTTGAATTTAATTGATATCTCAAATATAAATCTTTATCAACTAATAAGCACCACCCATCTGGTCTATTGTCATCATATGAACAAACTTGACATGCAGTGACTCCTAATTTATGTATATTCATCATTTTCTCTAACCAACTTCTATTTCTTATCTCAACATCTGAATTTAACAGTAATATGTATTTACTGTCTTCAGATGCATATTTAACTGCTTCATTATTCCCACCTGCAAATAATAAATTTTTATTAGAAAAAACTAATTTATCAATTTTTCCTATTTTTTTATATTTATTCAATAACTTTTTTGTTTTTTCTTTCGAATCATTATCAAATACAATTAGCTCATAATTTCCATTTGTTTTCGCTAGTGTATTCAATGTATGCTTGATATAACGTGGAGCATTATAGGTCAACATTACAATACTTACTTTTTCCATAAAAATACCTCATTAAATTATAATACAAATTCGTGAATTAATTTAAATACATCCTTTCTTGCAAATATAAAAATAAAAATCGTATATACAAAAGCACATATAAATATTCCAAATATATTATTAAAAAAACTCACGTGTAATAATACAAAAGTTTCTTTAATGAATACCATAACAACACACCCAATTATTGGAACAATAATGTTCATAACTATATGCATAGGTCTTATATGATAATATCTGTTCAACAAAATAATCGATGGGCCAATAACAATTAATCTACTAACACATCTCAAAATAACAAAACTATGAAAATCAATATTGCTAAATATTAAAAATATAAATACCATTATACAGAAATCTAAAAGTTGTAAAAGCAAACAAATAACAGGCTTACCAATTGATCTAAATGCTTCTGTAAATATACTAAAAAATAGAGTCCTAATTATTGTTGAGAAAGCCCAGTATCCCACAATAAAAGATGCTTCTATCCATTTTGACCCAAATAGAAGCAGGGTACAATATTTATCAAATATTAAAACTCCTGTACCAATTGGCAATACCATATATGAAATAAATCTATGAAAATCCATAAGAAAAGCATTATATTTACAGTTATCATTTTGATATCTCGATAATACAGAGTATAAAACTGGTAAAAATGCCGAAGTAATAATAGCAATTAATGAATTTACCATCGAAATTGAATTCTTATAAAGCCCTAAATAATAGGGCGTAAATAAAATTCCAATAAAAAATGTGTCTGCCCAATTAACAAGCCAAGAAGATAATGATTCTAAAAGAGCAAAAAAACTAAATTGAATCATATCCTTAAACTCATTTAAATTAAAATAAAACTTCAACTTATAAGATGATAATACTGATAATATTACAGCTCGTAAGACTGTACCAAAAAGATTTCCTATTATAACTGACCAGTACCCCAAACCCAACAACGCCAAAGGAACAGTAATAATAAGAGGTACTAAAGAGCTTATTGTTTGACTATAAAATATCGGTTTAAAATTGAGATTTCTTTTAAAGAGTGTCATTTGCACTGAAGAAATGCTAGTAATAGGAAGTTGTAAACTTGCTACAAATAGCGCGTTATATATTGTGACATCACCAAATATTTTTGCCAAATGAACTCGATTTATAAAAATTAAAAGAAGCAAAAAACTTGATATACAAAAATTTATAAAAAAAGCAATATTAGCACAATTTTTTATAGCATTTTTATCTGAAAACTCTTTTTGAATAAGGTACTGTTGAAATCCTGACTCAGTTAGAAGATCAGCAAAAGATGTTATCATTGTTATAGTTGCAATAATTCCAAATACTTCAGGTGCCAAAATTCTCGCGAGAATCATATTTGTAATAGGAGCTACTATTTTAGAAAATAGTTGTGTCAAAAAAGACCATCTAGTTGCATTTGATATTCTATTGTTCATAATTGATATTTCCTTTCTTAAATATTATAGAATATAAAAATTGATAATTACAATTTTAACATTACATAAACGAATAAAGTTAGACTTTTTAAAAAAGTGGTTATTTTTGATTTACAAACTATAATATTTACATTTCACAAAATAATTTTATTTTAAAATTATTAACTTAATTGACCATATTAAATAAGTAAAGAATATTATTTAATTTTCAAAATTTTAAATCTTAAGGTGCTTAGAAAAGAAAAATTTAAATATATAAATTCTTTAGTATTTTATAAATAAGACATGGTAAATTAAAGTTTCTAATAAATTTTTATTTTTTTACTATTTATCAATTTAAATATTATATGTCCAATAAACAAGAAAAATAAATTGGCAATAGCATTGTAATATTCAAAGTAAATTATGAATTTTGCTGCAAATATCATTAAAATAATAAATATTACATCTTGATAATTAATTTCATTTTTACTTCTACTTATATTATCAATTATTTTTATAAACATCCCATAAAAAAAAGGAACTATAACCGGTCCAACAAAAGACAATTCATATAATGAAGTAGAAATTATATCGGTAGGAGATTGCCCATATCCTCCTGCAATACTACTATTAAAATTCCATACAGATACAAAAGGATTTTTTATGATGCTAGATGGTAAAACAGCAAACGGAATTGAAAATACATCATCAATTATACGAAGTTTATTTGAAGCAAATACATAATTCATACTATTTTTACTTGCCTCAATTATAAATGAAAATTCGCTACTAACTTTTTCAATAAATGACGTACTCTCTACTTCAAAAGCAACTCCCTTAACAATTTTATAGAGATAATCCGCATTTATTACTATTACCAAAATGAAAAAAGAGTATATAGCAACTCTACGCACTATTATTTTTAATGGCACTCCTTCTTTTTTCTTATCAAAGATACTAATAAGCATTAGTGTCATCAAATAAAATCCAATCATAATTCTACTGTCATTTATTAGCATAGTGTAAATTGAAATCATAATTGAAAAAAAGAATAACATTAATTTTATATATTTATACTTTTTTTCTTTTTTTAACAATTCTATAAAATACAAATATGAACAAAATAATGATAATGAAAAAAATCTTAACAAAAAGCTGTATGGGTTATTTATTTTGCTTATACCCATTCTTATAATATTTGCATAGTCTAAAGCTTTTATTACTCCTCCATATGGTTTTGTCCAAATTAATATCATAATAACTACGATTATCAAACAAACATTAGCCGTCAAAAAAATAGAATGTCCTTTTTTTATTTTAATTTTTTTTGAAGATTTAAATAAATAACCAATATTTAAAAATAAATATCCAATGATTGAAAATAGAAAAAATAAAAATGAATTACTATCTATTTTGTATATGTCTGATTTATTTATATAAACTATCAAAGGTATAAATCCATAACAAAATGCATAAATTATCCTAATCAAATTTATACATTTTATCTCATTTGAATTAATTATGTTGACTATCTCAAATGAAACAATCAATAAAAAAAATATTAGAAATAAAATAATCATATTAATGTCATCCATTCATTATAAACTTTTTCTTTTGAAAAATCATTTGCTCTCATTCTTGATTTTTTTATGTACTTCACCTTTAAATTTTGATCCAAATAAATCATCTCGATTGCTTCTTTCAAATAAAATAAATTATTATCAACATTACTTTTATCCTTAGAAAACTGATTAACTAGTATTCCGTATTCCCCTATTTCCATACTTTCACAAACTGATGTAATATTGGAATTTGGTGCAATTATTTCACGTGGTCCACTTTTACAATCACTAGAAATAACAGGTAACCCTAATGCCATTGCTTCTAAAATTACATTACCTAATCCTTCAAACAAAGAAGTCAGAACAAATAAATCACATTCTCTTAAAAATTTGTGAGCATTTGAAATAAATCCTAAAAAGAAAACATGATCATCTAATTTTAATTTTGCTACTAATTCTTTTAATTCATTCTTTAATTCTCCATCACCAAGTATATATAATCGTACATTATGGTGTCGCTCAATAATATCTTTCATAGCATAAATCAAATTCCATTGTCCTTTTTGATATGTGAGTCTACCCATTGTAACTATATTAAAATAATGATGAAAGTCTTCATCAAAAATATAATCTTCTTCCATTGCTAATAATTTTTCAATATCAACTGGGTTATATATTGTACATAGTTTTTCCTCTTTGATCTTAAAAAAATCTCTCATATCATATTCCACATTTTTCGATATACATACTGTTTTATCCGCTTTGATAGATGCAAACTTAATTAATTTTTTCCTAATAAAAGATGGCTTTTCTAGAGATAAATAATTTCTAATTGAAACAATTTTTTTACATTTGCCTCCGCTTAAAACATTTACTAAGTTTGGTGTATCTAAAAAAGAAATACAAACATCTAAATTGTATTTCTTTTTTATTTTCTTTACACTTATAATTCTTTTTATATTTTTCTTTATTGCATCAAATATATTTTTATTAATTCCTAATGATAAATCTATTAAATTTCCTTTGTAAGGATATGTAATATCTGAACCATCAAAAGTAATTAAATACACCTCTTCACCATATTCATCAAATAAACATGATAAATTAGCAGCTGTTCTTTCTGCACCTCCACCATTGAGTTTCGTTATTAACAATCCTATTTTAGCCATTGTCATATTCCTTTCTTATTCTATTCAAATACTTATTTTCATCACAAAGATCATCGAATCGTTTTTTACAATTTTGACTCATTTGTTGATACAGTTGGTTATCATCGATAATATCTAGAATACTTTTAGTAAGTTCTTCATCATCAAAACACAAATACCCATTAAAATCATTTTTAATAAGATGTTTCATCCCATCTACTGGAGTAGAAACTATTGGCGTTCCTAATGCTAATGATTCCAAAGCTACCATAGGTGTTCCTTCAAACCGTGAAGTCATAATCATAACTTTAGCATCTTTTATTATTTTTAATGGATTGCTTTGAAATCCTAAATATTTTATATTATTTGAATTCATCAGATTAATCTTGCTTTTTACTACATCTTCTAAATCTCCTGTTCCAACTATTCCAATTTTTAATGATGAATTTTTTTCTAATATGTGTTGACATATTTTAATTAATCTTTCCGGATTTTTTTGATAAGTCAGTCTCCCAACATAAACCACATCATATGAATAATCATTGTTATCTTTAGAACATTTTTCCTCAATACTTTTTTTTGATAAAATATTTTCTAAAATCTCACTCTTTTTTGATATGAATTTTTTAAATACAAATCCATCATAGCATGATTTAGATACCCAAAAAAAATAATCAATTTTCACTGATGCTAACAGCAATCCAATAGTTTTGATATTTATTTTTTTCATATTATTATTATTAACATGAATATGTGCAATTAATTTCCTTTTTCCCTTTAAAATAGAGCAAAGTAAAGCAGCTCTAACGTCATGTGAATGAATAATATCAGGTTTTACTTTTTCTATGACTGTTTTTAGTTCCCGGTATGTTAAATTATTCATTAATTTATATTGTATTTTATTTTCTTCTAAAACATCTCTAATTTGACCATTTGCAGATGAATATACAAAATTATATTCATTTTCTAAAGAATTGATGATATAAACAACAACATTTTCAGCACCGGAAAATGTATTGCTTTGTAAAACATGCAATATTTTTTTCATATAAAAAAACACCATCCTATAATTTTTTTCGTTTACTAAATCCTAATTATTTACACTAAAAAACCTCATTTCTCATAATTATTGTTTAGAGAATAGTTTTGGTTTTCAATTGTTTTGAAAGCATCATGTATTCTTTAATTAGCAAGAATTCTAACTTATTTTAGAAGAGGTCTTTTATTTTAATTATTAATTTGTATTCCCACACAATACTTTATTATAAATTATCTGATTAATAAAAAATAATCACTTTTGAATTATCTTGATAAAGATACATTTACACTATTTTCACTTAATTCTTCATATATTAATTATGTTTTAAAATAATATAACTAAATATCCCCACTATTCTCTATATCAATGAACAAATCAAATGATTCTATAAAATGAGATATAATTATAATAATTAATAATTTTTATAACTTTTTTAAAACATTTCTTTTTTATATTGATTGTATTATTAAATTTCATGTAATCTTTCCTAGTCAGATAACATATTCCAGTTATTAAATTTTTACATAATTAAATCTAACTTGAATTATTTAGTAGCAACATTTCGTTCTATAAACAAATTTAAATCTAAATAACAATTTTCTTCTTTTCTAATACATTTTTAATTAGCGCACACGGCGAAACATAAATCATTTCATGCTCATTTGAAAATAGTTTCACAAAATCAATTATTTGACATACAGCACTTTCTGCTCAAGAATATTTATTACTCTGAAGCAATTGTATAATCTTTTCTTTCTCATACTATTTTCCAATAACCTCTGAATAAATCGCTCTTATTTCTTCTTTAACTCTATCCACATCATAATCTTTAATTAAAAGCAAATTTTGATGTGACATTTTTTCTCTTAATTTTGAATTATATATTAAAGTATTAATAGCATCAGCAAATTCATTTGGACTATTTGGATCACACAATATTCCATTTTCATATGGAATTATCAAATCATTGTTTCCTCTAATATTTGAAGCTATGCATGGCAATCCACATGCCATTGCTTCCATCATTGAACGAGGCAATCCTTCTTGAAAAGTAGAAAATAAAAAAATATCAGAAGCAAATAATAACTCCTTGATATCAGTTCTAAATCCAAGAAAATGTATTTGATTTTCAATACCTAGCTGTATTGAAAGTTCTTTTAAATTTTCTAACTCAGGTCCTCTACCACATATAAAATAATGTATATTTTTCGTATTTAATTGTGCAATTGCTTCAATTGCAACTGTATAATTTTTTCTTGGTACTAAATCTCCTGCAGATATAAGAGCAATATCATCATCATTTAAATTGAGTTCTACTCTTTTTTCTTTTCTATTCCCAGTATTTTGAAAATCTGATAATGTTATACCTACACCATGTACTTTGTATATTTTTCCCCCTTTTTTTAATGTGAATTTTTGGGCAGACTCATAATCTTCCTGATTCATTGTAATAATTGCATCTGTCCAATGAGCCATAATTTGCTCAGCCCATTTAAGTATTGTTCTGTTAAATAAAGGAGCACCTTTAAAAAAGTGAAACCCATGAGCAGTATAAATAACTTTTTTTATATGATACTTTTTACCAACTAAACGTCCTATAAGACCACCTACTGGTGTATTACAATGGATTACTTCTATATCATTTTTCTCAATTACATTGCACAAATTCTTATATGCAATGTAATTATCATGTAAATTTACAATACTTCTATAAGTATGTGAATCATAAAACTTAACTGGCAATTCAATACTTTTTAATTCTTCAGGTTTATTTCTATTAATTCCTACAATAACATCAAACCCCATATTAAGTGCATTTTTCAAACATGGTATCGAAACATTATCTAGCTTAACATTTGATCTATCATTTAATTTTTCTTGAGTTGGTTTTGTGCTATTTCCAATAAATACATATCCAGACATACTAATATCATCCTATCATTACTTTAATTTTATCTAATGCTTCCTCACAGCTTTTTATAGCCGTATCTGCATTCTCATTCTGAGCAATAACGAATCCCATTCTTGCTCCACTACTTGTAATTTCTGTAATTGTTTCACCTACACCATGAACGATGCTGATTTGTTTTATTCCATCTACTCTTTTTGCCTCTTCAATTCCAACTATTTCATTAACAACACCTGCATGTTGTGAAAAATATCTAATGGCAGATCCTTTATCCCATTTAGATGAAATATCAGGTTGCTCACCCAAAGCAATTTTTATACAACATTCTACCATATTCACACCAGTTGAAAGAGGAACTAGATGTGTTGTAATATTATCACCACCTAATCTAGCGCCAATTTCAACAATTTTTGGTCCCTCTTTCGTTATAATAATTTCTGTATGAGAAGGTCCATTCTTTATACCAATTGCTCTATTAGCCAATTTAGCAACTTCAGCAATTTTTTTTGCAATTTCTTTATCGTATTTTGTTGGCTGTGAATGTCCCATTTCAACATAATGTGGAGCACCAGTTGTAATTTTATCTGTAATTTGAATTACGTGACATTTTCCATTAATAGAAAGTGTTTCAACACTTACTTCCGGTCCACGCATATACTCTTCAACAATAACATCCCCTACTTTTGAAAAGGGTCTACAATAGTTATATGCATTTTTTATTAATTCCAAATTTGAGATATCTGTAACCTCAAAAATCCCTCGACTACCAGAACTATCAGCAGGTTTAACAATAAATGGAACATTAAATTCTTTCACCACTTTTTCATATTCTTCCCTATTTGACACTTTAAAGAACTTCGGAATAGGAACATTGTATTCTTTAAGCGCTTTTCTCATTTCTATCTTATTTGTAGCTTTATATGCAGTATCCTCATCTATAGCAATTAAATTCATTTCTTTAGCAACTGCAGCAACAGAACGCATCGGCATATCTGTTGCAAGTGTCATGACACCATCTATGTTGTGTCTTTTTGCAGCATTCACAATTAACGGAATATCAATAGTACTAATTACTTCTTTAATTACTCCTGGAACTTTAAAACCAATTGCATCTGGATTCATATCCACTACAATAACTTTAAGCCCCATTTCCTTTGCTTTTTTAATAGCCGAAAGCTGTAAGATACTAGCACCTATAATCATAATTTTTTTCATAGTACATCCTCTTATCCTAGAAACTTAACCATTTCCATTTGTAGTTCATTATCATTTTCTTTATTATTACCAGTCGCCAAAAAACCGTATTGTTCATATAAATTTATAGCCGTAATATTATCTTTAGCAACATGCAATTTTATAGTTGTAAAATGTTTACTTTTGCAAACGCTAATTGCTTTTTCTAATACTTTTTTTGATAAACCTAATCCCCTATATTCATTCAAAACATAAACATTGCAAATATATGCTTCTAAAGTTTCTATATTGTTACAATATAGCATTAGAAATGCAACTATGCGATTGTCATCTACAATTGAAATTACATTTCCAAAGTTCAAAAATTTCTCAATTCCTTTTTTAAGTTCATCATCAGAAAGAGTTCTACCTATTTCTTTATTATGATTCCATATCAAATCAAATGCATTTTCATACTCATTAATTCTTTCAGCTCGCAAATTCATAATAGAAGTATCCTTTAAAGTAATTCTATGATCTGATTTATATATAATATATCCCGAATTTGAAGCCTCAACATTTCCCTTTGCATCCAAAAAACAATCATTTTCGACAGTATTAACTATACACCAATCCGCTTTATTCGCATCAGCAAACAATCTTTTAAGATGTTCGTTTTCTTTACAATGAAAATAAATACCAGTATAAGCAATATTTTTTATTTCTTTTTTTTCTAAACAATCGAAACAACAATCTATTGCAGCCTTGTAGTAATCATAATTTGTACTATTCACTGTTAGAACATCAGCAATGTGATCCCCTCCAGCTCTTGCGCCAACTTCAATAAAATAGATTTGGTTATCAATAATTTTTATTTCCATATGAGCCATTCCACACTTAATTCCTAGGACCTCAAGTGTATTTTTAGTTGCTACTTCTATTTTCTTCCTAATCTCATCACTCAAATCAGCAGGTTGGTGATGAGCAATTTCAGTAAAATATGGTTCTCCAGATGTTATTTTTTCAGTCACCTGTATAATAAAGCAATCCCTATTTGATGCAATACATTCAATTGAATATTCTTTTCCACCATCTAGATATTCTTCTATTAACACTTCTCCATTAGAAGATATCTGTGCAGATAACTTTATCGCATCTTCGAATTCAACCTCATTTTTCACCAATTTAATTCCCTTTTTCCCACAAGCATCTACAGCTTTAACCATTACTGGAAATTTTTCTACAGGATTTCCGTCATAAATATAGTATTTTGGCTGATTTATTGATGAAATGGTTTTTACACGTTCACGCATTAAATATTTATTTCTCGCAAAAAAGCCATTTTTTATATCATTACCTGGAAGTTGCAGTTCATCAGCAATAATCGCTGCACTTTCAGTGGTAATTTCACTTGAAGCAATCACTCCATTCACATTGTGTTTTCTACATTCATCAACAATTCCTGCAATATCAAAAATTGATTTTTCAATAAAAAAATCAACCCTGTTTCTAGCAAGTGAATTTTTTTCTCCAAATCCAATTGTCAAGATATCTAATTCTTTTGCTTTATCTATTATTGGAAAAGCCGCTTCACCAGCCCCGATAATTGCTAATATTTTTTTTCTCATAATTTATTTCCTTCTTATTCTCAATACTATTTATTGTATATATTTTTTCGTCCAACTACAGATTGTATAGTCTTTAAAAATACTTTTATATCCAAAAAAAATGAAATATTATCTGCATAATAAGCATCGTTTACAAATTTTTCATCCTGATTAATAGAATTTCTAAAATATGCTTGACTATAACCTGTAATTCCAGGTTTAACCATATAATGTTTTTTTTCTATATCTGATAATTCTTGAAAATTTAATCCTTCAATAGGAACTGTTGGTCTCGGACCAATAATACTCATATTGCCAAGTAATACATTTAAAAACTGTGGAAATTCGTCTAAACTAGTTTTTCGCATAAAATGTCCAATATTCGTAACTCTAGGATCATCATCCCCATTAAACGTTGATCCATCTGTATTTCGAATATCAGGGGCATTTACTTTCATTGACCTTAATTTGAACATTTTATATGGTTTTCCATCTTTTCCAAGACGAATCGAATTATAAAATATTGGACCTTTATCTGAAAAATAAATTATCGTTCCACAAAAAAGAACAACTATTATGACAAATGGTAAAGCACAAAGACCAATTATAATATCTATTATTCTCTTAACATATTTTTTATACATGTATGCTACACCTCAAATACTTCTTTTATTATTTTTTTATAATTATCAATAATATAATTTACATCTTCATCACTTAATTTTGTATGAAGTGGTAATGTAATTTCATTAATAAATTGATTATAAGCATTTGGATAATCCTTTATATCAAAACCTAAGTTTTTATATGCTGTAAGCATTGGTAATGGTTTGTAATGGACATTACATGCAATTCCTCTTTCAGCCATTTTTGTAATAATATCATTTCTTTGATCACCAGTGATGTTTGAAACTCTTGTAATATAAAGATGTCCACTTGATTGATGATTTTCGTCATAATGATTTAATACTTCAATTCCTAAAGGAATAAAAGCTTCATTATATCTTTCAATAATTTCTTTTCTTCTTTTAAGCATTGTTGGATATCTTCTCATTTGTGCTAAACCAATACCACCCATAATATCTGTCATATTACATTTATACAATGGAGCCACAACATCATATTCCCATGATCCTAATTTTGTTTTAGCTAGAGCATCTTTTGATTGTCCGTGTAATGATAACAATTGAAGTTGTTTATAGATATCTTCATCATCTATTCCTTCAATCGTTCTCCAAGTAAGCGCTCCACCTTCCGCAGTTGTTAAGTTCTTAACTGCATGAAAACTAAATGAACTAAAATCAGCGATAGATCCACACATTTTACCATGCCATGAAGCACCAAAAGCATGTGCTGTATCAGCATTAACGGAAATTCTTCCCATTGCTTCTTGTATCTCATTATTTGGTTTAAATAAGTATTTTTTCTTTTCTACAATTTCAAAAATTCTATCATAATCACAAGGTACTCCACCTAAATCAACTGGAATAATAACTTTTGTATTTTCTGTAATTGCTTTTTCTAATGCGTCATAATCCATTTCTAAATTATCTTTTTGTACATCAACTAATACTAATTTAGCACCCACATGACATACAACTGCAGCACTCGCTGTATAAGTATAGGCAGGAACAATGACTTCGTCTCCAGGTCCTACTCCAAGTACTCTTAGGGCCATTTCCGCACAAGCGGTTTGTGAATTTAAACATACTGCTTTATTAACACCTACATAATTTGCGATTTGTCTTTCAAATTTTTTAACTTTTGGACCAGTTGTAATCCACCCATTTCTTAAAGTATCTGCTACTTCATTAATTTCATCTTCACTCATATCTGGTGGTGAAAATGGTATATTTCTTTTATCTTTCATTTTACCCCTCCATCTCTTTATCTTAAAAGACATAACATAAGTTATGTATAATAAAAAGACTATGAAGATAGTCTTTACATACGTTATGTTATATCTCTTAGTTTTTACTAATAATTTCAAGTCCTACTTGAACCCGATTAATTTTACCTAATAATTCTAAATCGATATAAGCGATACGCTTATGTCGATCTATCTTTGTAATCTTTCCTTCTAAACCTTGTAAAGGTCCTTCGATGATGGTGATTTGATCACCAATAATCATTCCTTTAGAAAATTCTACCACATGATTTATATCTGAAAAACGTGTAAGAAACTTAGCTTCTTGGGGATAGATGGGAAAGATATCTTTTCCATCATTACCAAGTAGCTTGGTTAAATCGGGTATTCTTTTTAGTTCCGTATATAAATCTTCAATACGATCACTAATCATAAAGATATACCCTTTAAATAAGATTTCATCGACGATTTTCCAAGTTCCTCTAAACTTCTTTTTTTTCTTACATCTAGGAATAAAGCATTCTTGAAGAATACTACGATCAACTAATAAATGACAGGCTTTCACGATTTCATCTTCTTTACCTGATCTAACTTGAACGACATACCAATTATCAAACATGCTTTTTCCTCCTTTTAGATACGCTTCGCCCATCGAATAACGTATCGTTATTCGACTAGGCTATGTATAACCGATAAATGTAAGTAACGCGACCCTGCGACGATTACTTTTCTTTATCTTTTTTAAACTGCGACTTTCACTCCATGTGTTGTTTTTTCATCGTAATGATATGTATCTACGATTTCATGTACTGCTTTTCTTATATCACTATCTTCATCATAGGCTAATTGATAAAGATTGTCTAATTGATTAAAGAAGTTATCTGATAATTCTATTGGTTTACCAATATGAATCATCTTATTAGGTGTCGTTTGCATACCTTCTTCTTTCATCAACATTTCTTCATATAACTTTTCTCCAGGTCTTAACCCGATAAACTTAATTTCAATATCGACATCAGGTTCTAACCCTGATAATTTAATTAAGTTTCTAGCCATGTCTAAGATTTTAACTGGTTTACCCATATCTAAGACAAAGATTTCACCACCATGTCCGTACGCTCCTGCTTGTAATACTAAAGATACGGCTTCAGGAATGGTCATGAAATAACGAATAATATCAGGATGGGTAATAGTAATTGGTCCTCCATTTTTAATTTGTTTTTTAAATAATGGAATGACTGATCCATTAGATCCTAATACATTTCCAAAACGAACAGCTACAAATTCTGTTTTTGATTTTTTGTCAAATGATTGAACAATCATTTCACATAGTCTTTTTGATGCTCCCATGATATTCGTTGGATTGACTGCCTTATCAGTAGAAATCAAAATAAATCTTTTTACTCCATAATGATCTGCTGCTTTGGCTACATTTAAAGTACCAAAGACATTATTTTTAATCGCTTCATGAGGTGCATCTTCCATTAAAGGAACATGTTTATGAGCAGCTGCATGATAAACAATATCAGGACGATAATAAGCAAATAAATCTCTAATTTTATTAGCGTCTCTTACTGAAGCTATCATTGTTTCTAAATGAAGTTCAGGATATTTTCTTTGTAACTCCAATTGAATATCATAAGCATTGTTTTCATAGATATCGACAATAATCAGTTGTTTAGGTTCACTCTTAGCTATTTGACGACATAATTCACTACCGATTGAACCGCCACCACCAGTAACCATGACAACTTTATCTTTTACATAGCCCATAATTTCTTCAAGATTGACTTTGATTGGATCTCTACCTAATAAATCTTGTACTTCTACATCTTTTAGTTTTTCTAAAATGATTTCATCATTTAAGAACTGATACATACCTGGTAATTTCTTTAGTTTACATCGGGTTTCTTTACAGATGTTAAGGACTTCTGAAACTTGCTTATCATCAATTGATGGTAAAGCAACATAGATTTCATCAATTTTATATTCAATTGCTTTTTTTACAATATCATAACGATCCCCTACGATAGGAATATTATGAATTCTTCGATTATGTTTTGTATGATCATCATCAATAAAACAAACCACTTGTTTATTAATTTTAGGAGTAACCAGTGTTTCCCTTAAAATCTTTTCACCAGCACTACCAGCACCCACAATCATAACTCGTTTACAGTTTTCATCACTTCTTCCAAACAAACCATGTCTTCCAGCATATAATCTTAAAAAACGATAACCAAATCGTGATCCTCCAATTAATAGTAACAGTATTAATAAATAAAGAAACATAGTACTAATTGGTGGATTTAAATTAAGAATAATGCATAAAGCACAATAAATAATTGAACTCATCATCGCTGAGATGATGACATTTAATAATTCATTGACAGAAGCATAACGCCATAAGCTCACATATAGCTTCATATGGGTAAAAAAAACTAAGCTCAATACTAATAAAATACTTAACACTAAATAAGTATTTTTTAAAAAGCTTAATTCAATCTGACCATTGTAGGCTATAAATGATGATAGGAAAAATGATATGATAATACTTATTGTATCAAATGCGATTAAACATACTCTTCTTAAAAGCAACTGACTTTTCTCCTTGGTCATTATTTACCCTCCCCTTATAAATAACAATTGACGTAATGTTCATTTATAATCATGCCTATTATATCTATATATGATAAATAAACAAGTATTATGTCATAATTTGGTATATTCTACAAAAATAAGCCTATCAAAAGATAGACTAACAAATGCAACTGGCTGTCATACATCTTCGTGCTTAGACCCTCTAGCTTTGCGTGTACTATCTTTCAATAGACTTGCCTATCTTTTTGTATACAAAAGTATATACTAATCTATGCAAGTTATCAACTTTAAAATGGATAAATATGTTGATTTTTGCTTACTTTTATATAATAATGTAACATGACGTAATTATTCATTTATAAGTAATATATATATAAAAGGAGTCCTATAATGACAGAAAATCAAGAAATTCAAAATGAAGACATTGAAATAAATTTAGGTGAACTGTTTGAAGTATTAAAAAGTCACTTACATATTATCATTATCTCTACATTAGTATGTGCCATTTTAGTTGGGGTCTTTACTATTTTCTTTGTTGAAAAGAAATATTCTTCTTCAGCAAGAATATTCCCTAAACCTCAAGTTAATGAAGGGGTTGTTGATTATTCACAAATCACATCTAACAATTTAATGACTAATAACTATGTAGCTTTATTAAATGGAAACAGTATTCAAAGTAAAGTCGCTCAAGAATTAAAAGTCGATACTGGTGTCGTTTCATCAGCCCTTGCAGTTTCTAATGAATCAGATACGCAAATCATTTCTATTTCAGCTACAACGAATGATCCTCAATTATCTAAAAAGATCGTTGATACAACAGTCAGTGTTTTTACTCAAGAAGTTAAAGATACATTAAATATTAATAACATTACGACTGTTGATGAAGCAAAACTTCAAACAACACCTGTATCACCAAGTTTAACTAAAAACTTAGTGATTGGTGGTTTAGTTGGTTTAATTGTAAGTATTGGTATTATCTTTATCCGTTTTATGTTAGATAATCGTATTCATACTAAGGAAGACGCTGAAAATTATTTAGGTATTCCTAATCTTGGTGTTATTCCTTACTTCGAGGATAAATAATGGCTTTTATCGATATCCATGGTCATTATGCCTGGCAAATAGATGATGGGATGCCTTCATTAGAAGATGCCAAGATTGCTTTAGAAAAAGCAAAAGAAAATCGTATCTCAACAATCGTAGCGACACCCCATGTTGTTCCAGGTAACCAAAATGAAGAAGACCTTAAACAAATCAAAAAAAGAATTGAAGACTTAAAGTTATTGGCACAAAACTATGGTATAGAAGTTTTAGCTGGATGTGAATTATTTTTAAATCATGATTATCTAGAAGCGCTAGAAAATGATTTATATATTCTTATTGAAAATACTGATTATTTATTAGTTGAATTCGATGTCAGAAATGAATTAGGGAATGAAAATGAAGTAGAAGATTATTTATATGAAATTCAGTTAAAAGGCTATACACCGATTATTGCTCATGTAGAAAGATACTTTAAAGATGAATTAGATTTAGAAAGAATAGAAGATTTCATTGATTGTGGTTATGTTATCCAAGTCAATGCGACAAGCTTTCTAGGTTATCATGGTAAACATGCGCAAAAGTTTGCTTATCAATTACTTGATGCAGGATGTATACATGTTATCGCTAGTGATACTCATCGCTGTGATGGTCATCGTAGTCCTTGTTTACAACAAGTCTTTAATTTATTAGTGAAGAAATATAATTATGAAACAATTCATACATTAATGTATGAAAATCCTCTTCATATTATTAATAATGAAGAAGTAGAACCAATTGAAGTAAAACAGTCTTTATTTAAAAAACTATTTAAAAGGAGATAACAATGGCAAGAGTGAATAAAAGAAGAACATTAAATATTCTTGATAAACAAAGAAAACATAGTCAATTTGACTATGCTGAAATCTTTCGTCATATTCGTACAAATATAGAGTTTTCTACTGTTGATCGAGATATTCAATCTATATGTATTACTTCTACTCAATCAGGAGAAGCAAAAACAACATTATCTATTAATTTAGCTTATATCTTTGCGACAAAGTATAATAAGGTTTTATTAATTGATACTGATTTAAGAAAAAATACTATACATAAGTATATGGGATTATCTAATAAACAAGGTTTAACTGATGCTTTAGCTGATTTTAGACAAAAACATATGATTAATTATGAATACTTCCAAACGGTACAACATCCATCATTTATTGGTGAATTAACAGTATTAACTGGTGGTATTCATGTTCCTAATCCTTCAGAATTATTAGGATCTCATACTTTTAAAGATTATATTAATGAAGTTAAAAAATATTTTGATTTTATCATTATTGACTGTGCTCCTGTAGGAATGATTTCTGATGCTATTCCTGTAGGAAATGCTGTAGATGGAACTATTTTTGCTGTTTCTAGCCAAGATACCAACAAAAAAGATGCTGCCAACTGCATCAAACAATTACAAAGAAATAATGTTAATGTTCTAGGTAGTGTGCTTACTAAAGCAAAAACTTCATCTGGAAATCATTACTACTATTACTAAAATGAAAAAATCACTTTTTCCTATTAGTGTTCTGGTCTTAGTTGCAATTATTCTTGGTTTAATTGGTTATGACAGACATGTCACTAACAATAACGCTAAAAAATATCAAACAACAAAAACTGAACAAACAGCAAAAACAGAAACAAAAAAAGATGAAACACCAAAACAAAGAATCTATTGTATTGGCGATAGCTTAACAATCGGTAATGATTTTGCTAGTTATCCCCTCACTTTAGAATCATTGAGTAATAGTCAAGTTATTAAAATAGGTGGTAATCAAGATACTTCATTAGATTTAGCTATCCGTGTAGGACGTATTAAAATCTATGTTAATAATATCACTATTCCTCAAGGTAAAACCCCTGTTGATGTTCCTTTATATGATGAACAAAATCAACCTTTAGATGTTTTAAAAAGTACAGGTACTAACTTTAGCGATGTCACGATTAATGGTATTAAAGGTACATTAAGTTATGACGCTAATCGTAATATGCATACTTTTACAAGAAATGAAGCTGGTAAAGAAACGCCACTTAATCAATTAACTCAAGTAGAGAGTGATGTTCCTGATTTTAATGAAAATGATATTGTTGTCCTCTTTAGTGGTACATACGATAATCAAAATAACTTAGATATCTATCGTACCATTACTTACCAAAGGGCCATTATTAACCAAATTAAGACCCAAAAATATATCGTCGTCTCTTTAACTTCAAGACGTCAAAACGCCTCTGTAAGAGACCAAAACAACATGTTAAAAGAAGAACATAAAGATCACTTCTTAGAATATCGTGCTTATTTATTAGATCATGGACTTGCTGACGCTAACATTACACCTACAGCCCAAGATCAACAAGACTTAAATAATAACTATATTCCATCAAGTCTCTTAAAAGATGATAAGTTAAATGGTAATGATGCATTTAATACTTTACTAGCAAAACAAGTCAACCAAAAAATGATTGATTTACAATATATCAAAGCTCAAAATTAATTATAAAATCATATATTTATATAAAGAGAAGCTATTTGTAAAGCTTCTCTTTTTTCTTTTATCTCATTTGTAATAATATAGTAAAGAAACATAAAATAGTTTATAATATGAAAAGAAAGGATGACTGCAATGAAGGCTATACCAATAGGAATATCTAATTATAGAGAATTAAGAGAAAATGATTATTACTTTGTAGACAAATCTTTAATGCTACAAGACTTTTTAAAAAATAAAAGTAAAGTGACGTTAATTACTAGACCTAGAAGATTTGGTAAGACGATTAATATGTCCATGATGAACGAATTCTTCGATATAACGAAAGATTCTAAAGAATTATTTATTGATACTAAAATCATGGATACCCCTTATGCAAATGAAATGAATCAATATCCTACGATCTTTATTTCTTTTGCAGATGCCAAAAGAGATAAAGATACTATTGTTTCAACCATTAAGACACAAATACAAAATCAATGGGACAAACATAGTTATGTATTTGAAAATTTACAAGGATTTAAAAAAGCAAAATATGATCATCTATATGACGTATTAGTTCAATATGATAATGATTTAACAGGTATCAACGATGCTCTTTCATTTTTAATGGAACGATTGGAAGATTACTATGGTAAAAAGGTTATGGTCTTTATAGATGAATACGATACACCTTTTATAGAAGCTCATGTAAATGGATTTTATGATGAAATAAAAGGCGGACTATCTGGTTTGCTTCATAACTCACTTAAAACTTCTGACAGTCTAAAATATGCCATGCTTACTGGAATTCAAAGAGTGGCTAAAGAAAATATCTTTAGCGATTTGAATAATCTGGTTGTTTATACTGTGCTAGATAAACCTTACAGTCAATATTTTGGTTTTGACAGTCATGAAACAAAGACCTTACTGGAATACTATCATTTACAGTTAAATGATCATGTCAAAGAAATGTATGATGGCTATCATATTGGAAATAACGATATCTATAATCCCTGGTCTATTTTAAATTATGCCAGTGCAAAAGAACTTGTGCCCTACTGGGTTAATACCAGTGCTAATACAATGATTAAACAAGCACTATTGCATGCTAATGATGGTTTTAAAAGAGAGTATAATCACCTCATCATCAACAGTCAGTTAGAAACGACTGTGACGATGCAAACAAGTTTTTATGAAGTAGCGGATAATGCGACGCTATGGGGATTGTTTGTTAATGCTGGATATTTAACAATCAATAAAGTCATAGATCTCATGGACAATTATTACAGCATTCAAATACCTAACAAAGAAGTCCAAACAGAATTTAGAAGTCTGACAGAATATTACCTATCTTTAAATGAAGGACAATTAACGAGACTGAGCCGTTATCTCACTCATGAACAACAGGAAAACTTTATTAACGAGTATCAAAACATTTTAATGTTACCATCCTATCATGATTTAACTAATGAAAATAGTTATCATATGATGATGTTAGGTATGTGTGTCTGTTTATCAAATCGATATGATATCCTTTCAAACAGAGAAACTGGTAAAGGAAGATGTGATATTATTCTAAAGGCAAAAGATGAAAAACGTACATCATTTGTTTTGGAGTTTAAATACTTAAAAGAAAAGAAAGATAACATACATGATGAGTTAAACAAACTTGCATGTAAAGCTATTCAACAAATCAAAAATAATCGATATGATGAAGGACTAAAAGGAAAAGTAATTTATGTTGCTTTGGCACATCATGGTAAAGATGTCATCATGAAATGGCAAGAAAAAAACTAGCAATCTGCTAGTTTTTCTTTTTAATGCTCCAATAAATAAGTGTTATTGCAGAAAATAAAAATAGTATCATAAAAATAATAATCGGTTGATAGTCGCCTGTTTTAATATGCGTTGTATCTTTAATTTCATTTTCAATAACAAACTGGTTATGAGTTTGTTTAACATGACTTATATAATTACGATTTACATTAATTTCTTTAACCGACCAATTTTTTGTACTATCTAAATGATTCCATGTATAAGACCAATTAGACGTAGCATCTAACTTAACTGTTTGTACTAGCTTTTTATTAGCGTATAAGCCTACTTTAATAGCTTGTGGTCTTAAATGCTCTTTGTTGTTATGATCTTTCCAAATTTTTAAAACAGTATAATCTTGATATTGTTTTCTTTTTTGAATCGTCATTTTAGGATGAAGATCATATTGATAAACAAATTGTTGATCATAGACATGAGGCATCACGATTAATGCTGGTTCAATAGATACATCTAGGTCATTCCCTCGATAACGTCCTTGTATTAAGTAAATTCCATCATCTAAGTCTTTAAAAACAGCTTTTCCATGATTATCTGCCTTAATTAATTGGTTTTCTTTTAAAGCATGCTTATCAATATATTGTTTTAATGATCTTGTCTTTTCTTTAAGTACATCTTGATGTTCAATATCACTTAAATCCAGATGACTATCTTGATAGTCATCTAAAAGTGTAATTTTACCTAAGTTTTTGATATCATAACTTGCAATTTTATATAATAAAACATCTATATCTGATAAAGTATATTCACTATTTTGATATGTTAATGTAACTTTACCCTTATTAATAGCTCCTGTTTCACTGATACTCCCTAACATCAAAACAAAGAACATACAAAATATTATTAAAATTCTTTTTCTCATTGATTCACCTTCTTTTAATGAAAGTAAAGGTATCATAAATGATACCTTATTTTTCTGTTTGATGTCTTAATTCATAAATAGCATAAATAATCGCTGCTAAAGTAATAAAAGCACCACCAATTAACATAAAGACTTTTGTTCCACTACCACCAGTTTCAGGTAATGAAATTCCTTTATAGTTAACAATACTTAAAGTTTGATCTTTTCTATTACAAGCAGTGATGACTTTTACTTCAGCAATACTTTGTCCTTCTTTATTTGTTGCTTTTATTGTAGCTTTACCATCTAATGGATTATTAGCTTTAATTGTAAGATAAATATCACTACCTAATTCACTATAACCACTAGGCGCTTTGACTTCTTTAATCACATATTCACCGGCATCTAAGCCTAATGCTTGATTATCCATAGTTGTAAATGCCACTTTACCATCTTTTGATGAAATAGCTTTACCAATTTGTTTTGTTAAATCTGCTTTTTTAAATAAAGCAAACTGTGCACCTGCTAAATTAACACCATCATGTTTACCATCTTTTTTAATCATCTTTAAACCATAAGTGTAAGTTACAGTATGGTCTTTTAAAACAGTATTAGATTGATTTGGTCCTCTTGTATATTCTAATTTCATTTCATTAGGATGACCATAACCACTATCAATATAAGCATCACTTGTAAGAGTTGCTGAGTAAACTAATTTCATATCTTTACGCACACTAGATAGTAATTTTTGACTATTTTTAATATCAATGACTAATGTTGCTTTAGTTTTTTCACTACCTGTTACTTTTAAAGAATAATCTTGATTGACTTTTAATAATTGTTCACCTAAATAAACTTTTAAATCTTGGTTGTATTTTAATCCTTTAGAGAATTCATCAGTAAAACAATACTTAATTTCTTTTACAGATTGATCATAAGTAGGAACAACACTATCAACTACATAATTAATTTTATCTCCTACACCTACATCATTTTTCTTTATTTTCTTATTGTCTTCAACAATGCTTTTTACTAAACATCCTTGATCATCCTTAGGATAAATCTTCATATCTTTAACTAAGTTGATCATCATCGCTTTAGAAGCAACAATCGCATTATTTTGGCTATTAGCTGTTTCTAAGACTAAATAACAACCTAAATCTAAACCTTTTTCTTCTTTATCTTTTACTTGATTACCAACAATATTTTTTTCTTGCATATAAGTTTGTAAAGCTAACGTAAATTCAGCCATTTCTTGGCTTGGTTGTACTTTTGTTGGTTTACTACTTACCGTTGTATTAACTTTATCTACTGGTAAAAAGACTTTACCATCTTTAATAATTCCTTTTGTTTTATCAAAACTATATTTTCCCTGTTTAAAGAAATCTTTAAAATCTTTATTGACATCATATACAAAGACATCATTACTCGCCTTAGCATCTAATACTTTATAAACACTAAATGTCGCTCCATCTTTTAAAATCGTTAAATTAGCCTGTGATAAAGAGGCAGCCTGAACTGAAATAAGCGAACCTAAAAACATCACACTCAATAAAACAAAACTGAATAACTTTTTTAGCACTTTGTCTTTTTTCTCCTTTTAACTTGTTTTATCATTTCCATACTCATAGCACCTATTAATAAACAGATACCTGCTTTTTTAAAGTCTAAACCACCATAACCCGTATCTGGTACTTGAATCGTTACTTTTTCATTTTCTAAAGTCATTGTATGAATATCATGATTTTTAAATACCTGATTTTTTTGATTGTCTATTTTGTAATAGCAATCATCATGATTTTCATCAAAATGAAGTTTCACTTCTTCAAATAAACCTTTATAGCCTTCTGGTAGTTTGACTTCTTTTAGCGTGTAATTCTTTATATTTAAACTCTTTAAAGAGTTTAAATCGATTTTAATACAACCTTTTTGATCAGTGATCAATAAAGGATCACCTTGTTTATCATAGAAATAAGTTCCTTGATTTAATTTAAATTTTAGAGGTTGTTTCTTTTCATCATATAAAGTAAACCCTGCATCTTTAAGTCCTTGATTTTTATTTGCATGACCTATTTTTTTAATCAATAAATAAGCAGATTTTTCTTTTTTATTGATAACTTGAATAGTCTCATTTCCGGCTGTTTCTATCTCACCAGCAAGACTAGAATTCTTATCGTTGATTTGATAAGTTGTTTTAAATCCAGATAAGTCTTTTTCTTGAACATAATAACGATAAATTTGATTATCTTTATTGGTTATTAAATCATTAATTTCTTGAAACCAATGATGATTTGCATCTAATTGAATCGTTTTAATTAAAGCAGCTGGTCCTGCTTTTTGATATTCACCTTGATCATAACTTTGAATTGTTAAATGAATATCTTGAGGATTTATAGAACTTTGTATTCCAGGTGAAACACTATAAATGATTTCAACTTCATCGTTGCCTTGAATATCTTTAATTTCTAGATTTTTTCTTGCATCATAGTGGGTATTCCACTGATGATGATCACTTCTTTTTTCTACTACAGTTCCTTGATTACACTTAATCTTTTCAATCCCCGTAATATAAAGGTTTTGATATCGAGCACGACTGTCTACTTGAAAACAAAGTTTTCCTTTTTCTTTAACAAAAACATTTTCTTCTTTGACTGTTGTTAAAGTATTGTTTTGTTTTAAAAGAACTTTAACTTTGACATCATAACCTTTTTTTAAGTAAGCTTGTTGATACAAATCTAGATTGATTTGTTGAACTGGTGCTTGCATATCTTGACCATTTTCATCAAGCCATCTTTTTTGTACTTTTAAACTTGTTGTATTAACGTTATTAAAATGAGGCTGATCTAATTTTTGACTACCTGCTTCATCTTGGTAATAGCCCTCTATCGTTGGGACAATTGTTTGATGATTTAATGTTGCTTTAACTTTAATATAAATGGCTTCTGGCGTACACTTGTAACCTTTGCTATCAAGTTCCCTCACTTTAAAAATATACTCTCCAACTTGATTAAAACCATTTAAACGATAATGAATAACCCCATTGCTTTGATTATTCGTTTTTAACGTTTCTTTTAAAAGTGACTGATAAATAGTTGAATCAGTAGGACCTTTTAAACAACTTAATTCAAAAGTAAACTGTTGATCAGGAGTCTTTGAATTTACCAACTTCTTTAAATTTAAATCAAGTATTCCTGGTGTTGTCATACCATGATAACACCACATATGTCCTTCAGCTTTAGAATTAACACTTTTAGCGACAATCGTTCCATTATAATCACCACTATAAATATTCACTAAAGCATCTAAGGCAACCAAATGCCCATTTAATTTACCCTGTCCTCCAGGTATCTTAATCATTGAAGCATTTAAACATAAATACATAATTGATGTATGATAACCACTTTCTAAAGTATCAAACTGATAAGCTGTTTGATATTGTTTTTGATTTAAACACACACCTCCTGCGACATTTCCCATCACATCTTTTTGTGTTTTTAATATTTTAGGAAATGAAGTTATGGTTTGATCATCACAACTGATAATCGTTGTCGTTTCATCATCATAACGATCATAATCATAAATAATACAATCAAAATCATTTAAACATTCAAAATGATAGTTATGACCTAACTTCAATTGAATTGTTAAACCATCTTTTTCTAATCTGTTCTGTTCATTTCTAAATATCTTACAATACTCATTTTCATAAACGTAATCTTTATTTTTAGCTAATTCACTTTTAACTTGATTAACCAATTTTAAAGAAAGATCCACTTTATTTATCATCTTACCTTGATGATCTGGTCCACTATAACTTTGATAACTTAAAGCATCTTGTTTTAATTGTTTTACTGCTTCATTGAAATCAACATAGCCATCTGTAAAATAATAGTCATCATAAACTTGATTATTTGGACCTTGCAGAGCCCATGATGTTACATTTTGATTCTCCGATCCTAAATAAAGTGGTACATCACTTGATGTAATCACCGTATTTCCAGCAATCATCGTCTTCTTTTTAAAATAAGACGGTACATCATGTTTAAACTCTTTGACTGTACCACTAGTATGACTAATACCGCCTATTGAAAGGGAGCCTTGTCCTCCATCTAAAGTTGTACGTCCAGTTCGACCACCAACAATCATTGGTCCAACTACATGAGTTCCATAATAATCTTCACTGGTAAAAACATTATAATGACCTAATATATGTGACAATGTATAACTTCCACCATCACTGAGCAGTGTTGCTTTTGTTTGATGATTACTTTGTCCATAAATTCCTATTAAAAAAGAATTTGATCCACAAAGCATCAAAAGCAAAATAATCCAAATCTTAAATTGCTTTTTGACCATCAATCTCACTAAAATAAACCCCTCCTTACATTTAAAATTTAACTCCTGCCACATCACTATACGGATGTCTTTTCACGCTTTCAATAAAGTCCTTAAAACTTAAAAAAATACCGATAAAATCAAGATAAATTAAATGTTTAACTTTGTATTTTTATATCTAAAAACAAGTTTTTAGATATAAAAAAAAGGATTCTTGTAAGCAATCCTAATATATGTATAAAATTGTCATTTATGATAAAAAAACAATAGTCATTACTATTGTTTTTTTCTTGTCCATATTGCCTGTTATATCATTTTTTTCTTGCCATTTCATGCTCACATCTTTTCCATGATGAGCTAAAGCAATATAAATTACTTTTCCTTTTAAATCATGACCATATTGATTATCTTTGATTTGTTGAATAGCCTTACATGCAACCTTGTCTAACTCATCATGTATGTTATCTTTCTTTTCTTTTAAGTATTTAAACTCCAAAACAAATGATGTACGTTTTTCATCTTTTGCCTTTAGAATAATATCACATCTTCCTTTACCAGTTTCTCTGTTAGAAAGGATATCATATCGATTTGATAGACAAATACACATTCCTAACATCATCATATGATAACTATTTTATATTTCTTTACTATTTAATAGAGAAAATAAAAAAAGAAATAGCCCATGCTATTTCTTGAATCTTATCTTTTTGATTAGAGAAAAGAATAGAATACTGCTTACACAAATTAAGATAAGATGGAAAGTCAAAGTCACATTATCTCCAGTGGTTATAGAGTGTTTTTCTTTAAGGGTATTTTCGATTATAAACTGATTGTCATTTTCAATAACATGACTTTGGTAGTTTGAGTCAATATCTAACTCTTTTACTTGCCAATGTTCTCCACTGTCAAGGTCTTTAAACGTATAAGACCAGTTAGATAGAGCATCTAATGTAATTGTTTCTTGTAGTTTTTCATCCTTATAAAGGCCTACTTTTATTTGACGGGGACGAAGATGTTTTTCATCATTGTGATCCTTCCACACTTTTAAAACTGTGTAATCTTGATATGGTGCTAACATTGTAATCATTAATTTTGGTCTTAATGAAATATCATAATTATAATAGAGAGCTTCACTTTTTTCGGGTAATGTTACAAACATGGGTTCGATAGATATTTGGTAGTCATTTTGTGTGTAATGAGCGTCTATAACATAAATACCTCTTTCTAGTTGGTTAAATTCCACAATGCCTTGGATTGAACTTTTTGTCATTGTGGTATTGATATGATTTTGATGAATATATTGAATACATGATTTGACTTGTTTTGTTAGGACATCTTTTTGATTAATGGTATTGATATCAATACCACAATCCTTAAACTCATTTAAAAGTGTGACTTTTCCCCCATCATAATTACCAATCTTATATACTTTTGTTTCAATATGATCAATATAGCCAATTGTAGCGTCATGATAAGTCACTTTAATACTTCCCCTGTTTAATGCCTGAACCCCCTCTAGATTCATCATCACTAACAATACAAATATCAAGCATCTTATTATCTTTTTCATCTTCTCACCTTCTTTTTATGATATATAGTGAATGTTATGATAATTATGATAGCTAATGCGCCAACAACCATCCATAACCATTCATTTTTTTCTATGACCGATACATTTTCATCTTTCTTTGAAAAATCGTAGTCACATCGTTCTCCCCGTATTATTAAACGATGTGTGTTAACACCATAAGGTGTACAAGTTAATAAACTGACATAATCTTTATCTTTTTCAATCATTAAGTCTTTTACTTCAGTTGGTAAAACGACTTTTTCTTGATTAACACGGTAAGCAAAATGCTGATTTAAAACATGAATAAAAAATAAATCCCCATCTTTCAATTGGTCAATATCGGTAAATAACTTCATTGATGGTAAACCACTATGACCACTTAATACCGCATGGGTTCCTTTTCCCCCTACTGGTAACGAAGTATTTTCAATAAGACCAATTCCTTTATTTAATATTTTTCCATCTGTTCCATAATAAATAGGTAAATATAAATCTAATTTAGGAATTTCAATATAGCCTATCAATGCCCTTGATTGAACCATTTTAAAATCCTTAAAACGACTTGTTTTCGTATCAATTAAATTCTTTTTAGTAAAAGGATCAGCAGGAAAGGCCCAAGGTAAACTTTGATTATAAGCATAGGCTTCATCCATCATTGCTTTTAATTCTTGATCACTACTTGAAGTCATATCCTGTTGATATTTGACGATCGTTGCTCTTGCATTTTTACTATTAATGTAATTAGCAAGACTGGGATAGGATAAAAATCCAATACCGCAGATAAATATCATCAATATCAATGCCTGAAATATTCTTCTTTTCATCCTGATCCCTTCTTCTTTCTTTAGTCTTTACGTCCTTTTAATTCATAAATTCCATAAGCTACTAAAGCTATTACAACTAAACCTCCACCAACAATCATGAAGATTGTTGTTCCTGATCCACCTGTTTCAGGTAATGAAATACCTTTATAGTCAACAATACTAATACGATCATTTTCTATTGTTGCTTCTTTGATATCACCATCTGCAGTTGTCACTGTCATTGTTGGTTTCTTTGATAAATCAGTGTTAGCTGTAAGCGTAAGTTTAACATCTTTTCCTAATGTACTATATTCACTTGGTGCTTTTACTTCTCGTAAAGTATATGTTCCTACATCTAATCCTAAAGTTTTACCATTCATATCAGTAAAGTTTACTTCACCTGTTTTAGTAGAAACTGCTTTACCAATTTGAACGTCTCCTTTAAATAAAGCAAATTCTGCCCCTTCAAGTGTTTCACCGCTATGATCATTTGCTTTTTTAATAATCTTTAAACCATAAGTATAAGTTTCTGTACTATCTTCTAATGTTGTTTCATTAACACCTGGAATGCGACTATATACTAATTTAATACTATTTTTTGTTGCATCATTAACTGCAGCATCACTTGTAAGTTGAGCACTATAATTTAATACAATCTTTTTATCTGTACTCGTTAACAATAAATTATTGTTTGTTATTTTAATGACTAATGTTGTACCTTGAGTTGCATCTCCTGTAACTGTTAGTGTATAATCTGTATCTTTAGTAAGGATAGTATCTCCTAATTTAACTTTTAAATCATCTTGATATTTTAATCCTTTTGACATTGTATCTGTAAAAGTATAATTCACTTCTTTAACTGAACTATCATAAGTTGGAATAACGGCAGAAACTTCATAAGGAATTTTATCACCGATTGCTGCACTGTTTTTGTCTAATCCTGTATTATCTTTAAGAATCTTTTTAGTAAGTTCTCCTTGATCATCTTTAGGATAAATTGTTTTATCTTCCACTAAATTAACCATCATTGCTTTAGAAGCCACAATACCATCATCTTTGTTGTTATTGGTTTCTAATACTAAATAATATCCTATATCCAAAGCAGTAGCATTTTCACTTTGAATATCTTTTGTAATAAAACTTTTTGAAGCATTATCTTTAATATAATCTTGTAATGCTTTTGTAAAAGCAGCCATTTCTTTACTTGACACTACTTTTGTTGGTTTTGTTGTAACAGTTGTATTTAATTGATCATTTGGTAAAAAGACTTTACCATCTTTGATAATTCCTTTTGTTTCATCAAAAGTATAAGTTCCTTTAAAGAAATCTTTAAAAGCATCATTTACTTGATAAGTATATACATCACCACTAGGTGTTGCTTTTAATACTTGATATGTAGTAAAAGTTGCTCCTTCCTTCACAATTGTAAGATTAGCAGTATTCGCATTATCAGCATGAACACCTACTGTCATACTCAAAATCATCATGACTGCAATAAATAAACGAGATAATTTTTTAAACATTCCCTTTTCCCCCTTGTTTTCTATAAATCATCAATCCTAGTAAACTTATCATTACTAATCCCATACCTAACATCAGATATGGATATTCTTTATATCCTGTATTAGGCACTTTAATAACTGCATCTCTTTGTACATTGCTTATTTCTAAACAATGTTCTTGATGATCGTTCAATTTCACTTGTTCATGATCATCAATCTTGTAATAACAATCATTTTCACAATCGAAGTGAAGTTTTATTTCATCAAATGTCTTTAAATAATTTTCAGGTGCCTCCTTCTCCCTTAGAACATAATCTTTTATATTTAAACTCTTGAAAGAGTCTAAATCAATTTTAATCATTCCTTGATCATCACTGGTCAATATATCATCTCCAGCAGGATCATAAAAATAGATATCATTTTCTTTTTTTACTTTAAGTTCTTCATTTCCGTTATATAAACTAAACTTAGCATTCTTTAACTTCTTACTATGATCATTTTGGTCAACTTTCGTTATTGTTAAATAATGATTTTCTACTGTCTCTTTTTGTTTATTAGTCATCGTTAAAGTTTCATTTTCTTTAGCTTCAACATCACTTGCCTTAGATGATGATGTTTCCCCATTTGAATAAGTCACATCATAATCAGCAAGCTGTTCTTCTTCTACAAAATAATGATAAACATTGCCATCTTGACTATACTTTGGTACATCTAATGATGATTTCCAACTTTGTCCTTTTTGTAAAGTCACTGTGCTATATTGTTCAGGTTCTCCTATTTTTTGTATAGAACCTGATGTATAAGAAAAATCTGTTAACTTAACATTATCGGGTGAATATTCATCAGGACTACTCACTTCAATATCAATGGTTGCATCACTGGTTATTTTACTTAAATTAATTTTTTCAATACCATATTGATCAAAAGTACCAAATACCGGATTTTTACTTTCTGAAATGTCTAATGACCCATTGGTTGTTGTTACCTTTTTAATACCACCCACATAATAACTCTGTCCTGTAGCTAAAACAGAAGCATCAGCGATAAAAGTTAAATCACCATCAACAAATACTGTTTCTTTTTTTATTTCTTTTGATGTTCCATTTATATTTTGTAAGATTCTTATTTGTACCTGATGTCCATTTTGTTTATAAGCTTGGCGATAAACATTGACGTTAATAGAATCACGAGGTGCTTCCATATCTTGATTATCTTTATCTTTCCAAACCTTTTGTAAAGTTAACTTTGTTTTTGAAAGATTATTAAATATTGCCTCTGCACTTTGCGTACAATTTTCATCTAAATAATAACCAACTAAACGAGGTAGCATGAGCGTTCCACTTTGAGTGACTTCTACCTTTGCAAAAAGGGCTTCAGGTGTACATAAATAACCATCATTATTCATTTCTTTAATTTGATATATGTATGTTCCAGCTCGGTCAAAACCACTTAATTTAAATTTAAATGATCCATCTTTTAGGGTTTGACTCGTCACAAGACTATTTCTAAATTGTTGAGTAATGGATGAATCATCAGGTCCCGATACTTGTTGTAAGCTAAATTCAAATGTTTGATCAGGTACTTGTCCGTTAACTTTTTTATTAAGGGTTAAATCAAGTGAACCTGGAGTAATAATTCCTTTATATGACCACATATGTCCTTCTGCTTTAGAGTCAACTGATTTAACAATCAAAGTTCCGTTATAATCACCATTTAAGATCTTAACATCAGCATTGACAGCTACCAAATGCCCATTAAGTTTACCAATTCCAGGATGATTTTTTTCGTTTCCTATTTCAATATTGGTAGCGTTAGGACAAATATAAGTCACTGATAAATTTTGACCACTTTCAATACTATCAAACTGATAAAATTTTTCGTTAGCTAATGTTAAACCTTCAGATTTACCCATTGCATCACTTTGTGATTTTAAAATAATTGGAAAAGAATCAATTTTATCGTCATTACAAGAAATAATTGTTGTTTTATCTGAAGGATCACTATTGGCTTCATAATCATAAATAATTGTGCTCACATTATTAAAACTTGTAAAATGATAATTATTACCTAATTTTAATTTAACCGCTAATTTTATTTCACTATTAACCACATCTTTATAAACAACATAGTCTTGATAGTCATATTTATCTTGATCTGGATTATTTTTAAAATATTGAAACGCATCACCAATATTAATTTCTACCTTTTTTATCGTTTCGCCATTTTGTGAAGGTCCTTCATAATTTTGATAAATATCAGCATCAGCTTTAATTAAACTTTTAGCTTGATTAAAATCTACATAATTATCACTGAAGTAATAATCATAATAGTTACCATTAGCACCTGCTAATGTATAACTATTATTTTGATTGACTGTTCCTAAATAGAAGGGGACATTTGAACGTGTTGTAACGGTATTTCCAATACTAGCTTTCCCTTTAATATAAGATGGAACAAGATGAGGAAAAGGTTGCGATGAAGAAGTTGATAAACCACCAAGGGCTAAAGAACCACTACCATCTCCTTGTAATGTTGTTCTTCCTGCTTCACCACCTACGATCATTGGTCCCACAACATGCGTTCCTTTATAATAGTCAAAAGTAAATACATTATAATGACTTAAAATATAAGCAAGAGAATATTCGCCACCATCACTGATAAAAGTATTGGTTGTAGTGTGAGTTGTAGAATCACTGGTACCATAAGTATGAGTAATACATGTTGCGAAAATTAAAACAAATGTTAAACTGAGTTCTAATAATTTCTTAAATACTTGACGATGTCTTTTCATCTGCTTGCTCCTTCCCTAAAAAAAAACCAGCCACAATCTTACTGATTGCAACTGGCTGTCTTAGTAAGACCCTATAGTTTTGCGTCACTACCTTGCGATAGCTTTGCCGTTTAATTACGATTAACTTATCTATACATATTTATCTTGTATAGACATAATAACATTGTCTTTTTAAAAAAGCAATACATAAAATACAAAAAAATTAAATAATATTGTTATAATCAACATAATTTTATGTTTTTAAACAAAAAAAAGAAAATTCCAGATTAAGAATTTTCTTTTTTCGATTTAAGAACAAGTAATAAAAGCGAACCAATCACCGTTCCTGCAAGAATAGAAATTAAATATTGTAACGGATAATCAACCATCCAGATTAAAAATAATCCACCATGTGGTGAAGCAATACCACAATTAAAATACATAGATAATCCACCTGTTATTGCAGCACCAATACAACAAGCTGTTAAAACAGTTTGTGGATTTTCTTGCATGAAAGGAATCGCTCCTTCAGAAATAAATGAAATACCATTGATATAATTCATTAAAGCTTCTTTTCTTCTTCCAGACCATTTATTTTTCTTTAATGTAGCAGTTAAAGCAATTACAAGTGGAGGTACCATTCCTCCTGCCATAATAGCTGCCATCGTTGTATAATCATGATTAATAATCATACCAATACCAAATACATAAGCCGTTTTATTAATAGGTCCACCCATATCAATAGCCATCATCATACCTAGTACAGCCCCAAAAAGAATCTTAGTTGGTGTATTAATTTCAAATTGATAAACTAAATTTAAAATACCATTATGTACATAATATAAATAAGGATTTAAAAAGATCATCACTAACATCACTACTCCAGTAGAAATCACTGGATGTAATAATGATGCTTCAATACCTTTTAAACATGATGGTAAATAACTTAATAATTTCTTCAATAATAAAGAGAAATATCCAGCAATAAAACCAGCTATAATACCGACGAATAATGAAGGTACAAAAGTTCCATTCCATGTAGGAATCGTATTTACTGCCATTCCTTGACAAACAATAAGCCCTCCCATAAATCCTGATACCATCGCAGGACGATCAGCAATACTGTCAGCGATATAACCACTTAAAACAGGAATAATCATTAACATTAATAATTGATAAATCATCGCTAAAACTGATAGTAGCGTACTATTCGCTAAAGCGTTTTGACATAAATGAAGAACACCATATAAGACTCCTCCAGCCACTGCAAAAGGTAAAGCATGAGAAACACCATTCATTAAATGTTTATAGAAAATACGAATAGGGTTGATTTTTTCTTTTTCATTTTGTCCATGATGATAAATCACACCTTCTTGATTCATTGCTTTTTTAACTAATTCTTCAGCTTTAGAAATACCATCTTTAACAGGTACTTGAATCACATTTTCCCCTTCAAAACGAGCCATTTCTACCTTTTTATCAGCAGCAACAATAATAGCTTTACAATGATCAATATCATCTTGAGTCAGTCCATTTTTAACTCCTTCTTGACCATTTGTTTCTACTTTAATGGAAATATTTAATTTTTCTCCTGCTTGATTTAAAGCTTCAGCTGCCATAAAAGTATGAGCAATTCCCGTTGGACAAGCTGTCACTGCTAAAACATCAGGATGAACTTGTTGTTTAACTTCTGTTTTTTCATTTTCTTTTTCATCAATTAATTGTTTAAACGCTTCTTTAGAAGGAGCCTGAATTAGTGCTTGTCTAAATGATTCATCCATTAATAAAGTAGATAATTTAGCTAAAGCTTGTAAGTGAACTCCTCCTGCTTCTTTTGGCGCAGCAATCATAAAAAACAAATAAGTAGGCTGTCCATCTAAGGCTTGAAAATCTAACCCTTCTTTTACAACCATGGCTCCTAAGGCAGCTTGTGCTACTCCTTCACTTTGACCATGAGGGATAGCAACACCATCACCAATACCTGTTGTACTTTGTTGTTCTCTTTGTAATACACTTTCTTTATATTTTTCTTTATCATTTAAACACCCTGTTTGATCTAATAAATCAACCATATGTTCTATTGCTTCTTGCTTAGAAGAAACATGAGGTTGAAGATCAATAGCGTCTATATTTAATAACTCTGTAATTTTCATAATCTTCTCCTTTAACTAGGTATATGATAAACAAATTCATCATTTCTTACAAGATATTCTCTTTATAAAATAAAAAAGAATCAAATGATTCTTATAAGTATCTTTCTTTTATGTAAGCAATCGTTTCATCAAGATTACTATTAGCTAAATGTTCTAACATATCTTTAATCATGGCATCTGTTTCAGGATGCATAACATAATAATCATGCGTTTTTAAATAATAATCTAATGGTGCACTGTTATCGAAATCTTTGCCACGATAGACTAATGTTGCAGCAACCCGATCACAAAACATTTCAACGACATAGCGATCAGGCATTCTTGCCGCTGTCACTCCTTGATGAGAAAAGTCAACCCAATATTCCCAATGATGTTTATTACGGCCTTTATGATGCAACCAGGCTGAAGAATAACCTATTGTCTCTCTTTCTATAGAATTAGGAGAACGAGTTCCGCACCAATATTTTGCTCCAGTTTTTAATTCAGTATAGGAATACTTAGATAAATCATGAAGCAAACCTTGTTTATATAAACCACAACGAAAACAAAGTTTTGTTACATAATATTTATGTTTATTAATTGTCTTTAGATGATTCAGTAGTTTCATCATCTTCACCTACTTCTTCTCGATAACGTGTACTAAAAATATCTTCATCTGTTTCTGTTTCAATGATATCTCCTAGTTCAGGAAGTTCGTCTAATGAAGTTAAAGAAAAAGCATCCATAAACTCATCCGTTACTCCATATAAAATAGGTAGTCCTGGTGTTTCTTCTCTTCCTACTTCCTTAATTAATGCCTTAGCAATCAATTTTCTTATCATCGCATCACAACCTACACCACGAATATCTTCAACTTTAGCGCGGGTAATAGGCTGATTATAAGCAATAATAGCCAAGGTTTCTAAAGCAGCATTAGATAAACTGGCTTTGGATTGTTCTACAAGTTTTTGAAAATACATCACATATTCACTATTTGTTGCTAATTTATAACGTCCTCCAAAATCAACAACTTGAATTCCATGAAAACCTCGTCTTTGATAATGTTCTATAAATTGATCCATAGCTTGAACAGCTTCTTTTTTAGAGATTTCTAAGACTTGTGCTAGCTCTTTTATATCAATGCCTTCATCCCCTCTTAAATAAAGCATTCCTTCAATAATATCAAACATTCTATTATTCATATTTTCCCTCCACATAAATATCATCAAATAGATCATTTTGAATGATTTCTAATTCGTGATCTTTAGCTAACACCAACACTGAAAGAAAAGTAACAATGAAATAATAACGATCTGCGCGATCAAATAATTCTTCTAATTTTACTTTCTTTTGAACTCTTTGTTTTAAAAACTCACGAATTTCATCTGATCTTTGATCAATAGAAATATCTTTACGTGAAATATGCGTATCTAAAGGCTTTAATAAAGCCTTTCGTTGAAACATCTTTTGCATTGCTTTCATTAAATCATACACTTCTAAATGATCTGGAATCATTGTAGAAGTATCGACCACATATTCTTCCATATCATCAGCTGGTTTAATATACATTGTTTGACGCTGTTCATATTTTTCTTTCAGTTCATCTAAAACGTCTTTATAACGTTTATATTCAATTAATCTTCTAATCAATGCTTCACGAGGATCTTCTTGATATTCATCTTCAATTTCTACCTTAGCTTTAGGTAACAACATCTTACTTTTCATTTCAATCAAATCTGCCGCCATGACTAAATACTCAGACATGATTTCAAGTTGTGAGGATTCCATCATATGAATATACTCTAAATATTGATCAATAATCACTGATAATTCAATTGTTTGTAAATCCATTTCCTTTTCTTTAATTAGATGTAACAATAAATCCAAAGGACCTTGAAAATCATCTAAAATAATTTGATATTCCATGATTTCACCCCATTTGTCGTCATTATATCATAAAATTTAAGATTCCTCCATGAGTAATCTTTCATAATAATTTTGCTTTTTAAATTCGGCTATCATTTTAAAAATAAGCTCTTTTTGATCACTTTTTAAATCTGAAACATCTACACTTTGACTCACTTCTTCACCTTCATGATGTTCCTTTAAAAAATAATCAACTTCTACATAAAATAAAGCAGCCATACTTTCTAATACATCTAATGAGGGTTTACGATTTCCTTTTTCATAAGCAGAAATTAATGATTTACTGACATGTAATTGATTTGCTAATTCTACTTGTGACATTTCAAATTCTAAACGCATATCTAAAATATTTTTACCTATTATTTGTCCTGATACCATTTGCGCTCACCTTCTTTACACAATGCATAAATTCTAACAAATAATGACATATTCGTAAATAAAAAAGTAAAATCTTCAATAGATTTTACTTTTCTTGTTTAGGTTTACGAATTAAAAATTGTCCTAATTTCTTACCATCAAAAGGAATAAGAGGATAAAGATAAGAAAAACCAAAAGGCCTTAAATAAATCAAAAAACCATACATCACAATTTGAAAAAGAATAAAACCAATAATACCAAATAATCCTACAAGAATAATCATGACAATCTTTAAATACTTATTCGTAAGTGACAATTCATAATTAGGTGTAGCAAAACCACAAACATTCCCAATCGCACAATATAAAAGTATCTCTGCTGAAAACATACCTAAATCAATTGCAAATTGTCCAAGTAATACAGCAGCAATCATCCCCATCGCATTACTAATAGAATCAGGTGTATGAATCGTTGCAATCCTCAACAATTCAATTGCCAGTTCTACTAATAAGATTTGATATACTTTGGTTAAATTCATTGATGAAAGTAACATCCAAATAGGCACTAAATACAAAGAAAGAAAAACAGATGCACAACGAATCAAACGAATACAAGTACCAATAATCGGTGTTTGCCGATGTTCTTCAACATGTTCTAAAATTTCAAATAATGTCGTCGGTAGCATCATCACAGAACTTGATGTATCACAAATAATCGCAATATAACCATGCATAATATGGGTAGCCACAATATCTGGTCTTTCACTATATCGTACTAATGGGAAAGGATTGTAACCTTGATCAAAGATCAACTCTTCTAAAGCTCGATCAGACATAATTAAATCATCATTTTTTAAATTTTTAATACGATGTAGGATTTCATCTAACATTGTTTGATCTACCCGACTTTTTAAATAACAAACACAAATATCCATTTTATTATAAATACCTACTGATTGTTTATCCATAACTAAATCTAAAGTTCTAATTCTTCTTCTAATAAGTCCTACACAATTAAGTAAAGTTTCATTAAATCCATCTTTACTCCCTCTTACTGATTTTTCAGTATCCGGTTGTTCAATTGAACGACTAGGAAAATGTCTAGTATCTAAAACATAGACATGTTGACCATCTTTAACTATGGCACAGCCACACAATAAATCATACTGATAAACTTCAGGATTATTTTCTTCTTTAACATCTCCATTATTTAAACAATCTTTTAAAGTTTCTCCCCGATCATTGACAATTCCTTCAACCAAATAAGCAATTAAATCATCACTGCATAGACTTGATACATAATCAACCTCAATTTTACGGCCACGATAATCAAGATACCTTTGATTAAGATCAAAAGATGGATTCTTCATCATGATTTAGGTTTAACCAATACTGCCACTAAAAAAGCAAATAAGATTGCTGAAGAAATACCGGCCGCCGTTAAATCAAACATTCCCATACTTAATCCAAAAATACCAAACTTCTCTGTAGCAGCTAAAGCACCATGCATTAAAGAATGTCCAAAACTTGTAATCGGAAGAAGTGCCCCAGCACGAAAAATTTTTACTAACTGATCATAAATATGAAACAAATCTAAAAATGAACCAATGACAACAAATAAACTCGTAATATGTCCCGGTGTCCATTTTGTATATTCATAAATCAGTTGTCCTAGTGCACAAACAAAACCACAAAAAACAAAAGCCAGTAAAAAATTCATGAAGCCACCTCCAAAACAAAACCATGACAAACACAAGGAATCGTTAGTTTTTGATTAACCATCACTGGATTTAAAAGCGCCCCCGTTGCGAGTAATAAAACACGACGATATTTTCCTGCTAGCATTTTTTGATAGATATAGCCAAAAGTCACAAGTCCTGAACATACGGGACCACTTCCACCTTGATTAACGGCTTGTTTTTTATCATATAATAAACAACCACAATCATCATAATATTTATAATGAAGATGTTCTTCATTTAACATATCTTCAAAAATACTTTTACCAGCTTGCGATAAATCACCAGTTAAAATCAAATCATAATCAATTCCTTGACGATGAAGATCTTTCATATGTTGTTTATAAGTATCATAGGCTGCTGGCGCCATAGCTCGAGGCATATCATTAGGGTCATCTTGCATATAATCAACAACTTTACCTAGAGTTACCGCAGTAATTTTAATTTTAGATGGTTTTAAACCTAAATGAACTGCTACAGCACCAGTTCCTGTAAAAGTCATCGTTTCCCTTCTTTGAATACCATATTCGTTGGGATAACGAAATTGTCTTTCAGCCGTAGCATTATGACTAGCAGTAAAACTGATTGCCTGATTAATGACATGATTTTCAATCATCAAACTAGCTTGAATAATAGCTAATGCAAGGGTTGAACAAGCACCATATAAACCTATTGTTGGTCTTTTTAAAAAGGGTGCTAAATAATAAGTTGTTGCAAGCTGATTATTCAAATCACCACCATAGTATAAATCTATCGCTTCTTTTTTTACTTTAGATTTTTTTAACACTAATGCAATAGCATCTTGAAGCATGGCTATTTCTGCTTGTTCATAACTTTTATAACCTAAATGATAATCTTGATAAGCTTGATCAAAATAAGCTCCTAAGGGTCCTTGATGTTCTAAAGGACCGACTGTTGTTGCACAATTTTGAATATAGACATTTTCTAAAAGAAAAGAATTACCAGAAATAACCGATGACATAACGAATTCCTCCTAAAATAAATGACGAGACGATACCAAACATAATCACACAGCCACCTAACTTAAAAATATTAGCCCCAATTCCAGTAACCAATCCTTCACTTTTTCCTTCCATTGCACTCGAAGTCATCGCATTAGCAAATCCAGTAATTGGAATAAAGGTTCCAGCACCACACTTTGCCCCCAATCGATCATAAATACCTAAACCTGTTAAAATAGAGGCTATTAAAACCATTGTAATAATCATCAAAGGTGTTGCCTCTTTTAAAGATATATCAAATATATATTGATAGAAGCACAAAATCAGTTCTCCAATAATCCCAATGATTCCTCCTGAAAAAAAAGCCATCAAAGTATGATTGAGGATATGTTTTTGAGGTTGATGACTATTTGCTACCTTATTATATTTTTCTATATTCATCTTCTTCATCTCCATTTATAGCATGGACATATTTAAACAGAATAAACAAAAAAATTGGATGTTAATCCAATTTTAATGTTCTTGATATTATATGATAAACTGTGTTAATCACAATGATACTCACTGGTATCATAACACAGGCTTTTAACATTCTAAGAAACGATGATGCAAAAAATGGTATACCATACATCACATCTAACCAGTAAGGAGTTAAAACAAAAGTAACGACTAAATCAATTAAAATAACTGACATCACAACTAAATTAAATTGATGATACTCCTTAGCAGATATTTTCTTTTTATAAAAATACATCGCTAAAAATATAACAATAATCAATAACCATACAACGGCAATAATAGTTATTTTCATTGACGATGTAATAACAAAGACTTGATCAGAGATTGTTACTTTATTTAAGAAAACCACATAAAGCGAAGCAGCCAAAGCAATAATACTCATCCCTGCATAAACAATTTTATCAATCTTTGTTTCCCATTTTTCCCCCACTAAATTTTGTTTTAAAAAACATGGAATTAAGGTTTGTAAAATGGCATTTAAAGTAAAGCCAAAAAATGGAAATCCTCCTGCATTAGCAAGAATTAAACCTAATCCATCTGTTGCCAAAGCAACAATATAACAATAACCTGGTTTTAATGTTAAACCAGCAACAATTAATGGAAACACTTCTAAGGTAATCTTAAAACTTGGAAAACCTAAGAAAGGTACCATAATAGCTAAACGTTTTAACACAATGGATAAAACGACCAGTAATGCTCCAAGCACCATTTGCTTGACATCACTTTTCATCGGATATTTGTAAAAAACAAACACCCCAATCAAAACGATTAAAATTCCTAAAATAATCTGAATCATTGTTTGATTGCTACAATTTAAATCAATCTTTCCTGCTTCGTCCTCTTTTCTAGTCCACAGGCGTTAATTCCGATCAATGACCGTACATGATTGCTACTTTAAAAAGTAGACTCCCCCTTTTTCTAATATTATATACAAATTGTATACAATCGACATCATACTACAAAAAAAGGATAAAAACAAGATAACCCTTGAAAATATCCCATTATTCACCTATACTCTTATTTTCTTCATTAAAAAGATCAAGTATATATTCTGCATTTTCAGCCCATAAACCGTTTTCTACTTGGGTTAATGTTTTGTATGTCCTTGAACCATAAAATCTTCCAACAGCTTCCTCAAAATCTATATGCTCCTGTTCTTATAAAAGATTAATCACTCTATGAATTTGAATACATACATTCATTGTAATATCCTGCCCATTAAAATAATAAATATCTTGCATGATAACTAAGCCTCCTTACATATTGTAAACATTTTAATGGCTTTTACTTTAATTCTTTAGATACCCTTTCTTTTGTTTGTAAATATTGTCTTACTTGACTAATAAAATAAAGTGAACCCGTAATAAAAACTGTTCCTTGATGACAAAACGCTTCATCTACAGCTTTTTTAAAATCTGTTTCAATCTTGACTGGATAATCTTTAGCTAAATCCTTAGCTGTTGTACCACGAGGATGAGGAAACTGAGTAATAGTTAAATCATCTGTTAAAGTTAACAATTGTTCAATCATATGATTTGTATCTTTATCTTTTAAAGCACTAAAAACAATTTTAATATCTTGGTATTTTTTAGCTCCCTCTACAAAACGGGCAATTCCTTCTTTATTATGTGCACCATCTAAAATAACTAAAGGGTGTTCATGAATCTTTTCAAAACGTCCTGGCCAAGAAGCTTCATATAATCCCTTAAGTAATGTTTCTTTACTAAACTGATAATCATTATGTTCTTTTAAATATTCAAGTACACTTATCGCAAGCATACTATTATCAACTTGATAAAGAGCTGGCGTATTTAAAACAATATGTAAATCATGATAATCATAACTTACTTGATAACCATCTTGCATATTTTGTACTTGAGGAACTTGAATAAGCTTACTATGATGCTTTTTACATACTTCTTTAAAAACATCTAAACATTCTGCTTTTCTTTCCCCTGTAATATAATCAATTCCATCTTTAACGATTCCTGCTTTATTATAGGCAATACTTTGATAAGTATGTCCTAAATAATCGACATGATCCATACCAATGTTGGTATTAACAGCTACAAGTGGTCTAATAATATTCGTAGCATCTAAACTACCACCTAAACCCACTTCAAAAATAGCCAAATCGACACCTTGTTCAATAAAATACATCAAAGCAATAAAGACTTCAATTTCAAACATACTAATTTCATATTTTAGCCATAAATCAACATAACGATTAGCAAATCTTACCATCGTTGCATCATCAATAAATTGATTTTGTACTCTAATAATATCTAATCTTGAATACATTGCTGGCGAAGTAAATGTTCCTACTTTATAACCACTATCTTGTAATACTTCTCTTATATAGTTTGTAGTAGAACCTTTACCATTTGTCCCACCAATATGAACACAATTTAAAGCTAATTGTGGATTATGTAAAGCTTGCATATAATGTTTAAAGTTATCTAAACTATAAACCCGATCTTTTTGACTCGCTATAAAGTGACAGACTTGTTCATAGCTATCAAAACGTTTTTTAGTTTCTCTTGTATAATGAACTTGGTTTTGTTCTTGAACAAAACCAAATTGTTTATATAATGATATATCTGATGTTTGATATATTGCATATAAATCAATTGTTGTCAAATCAAGCGCTACTTGTAATAATTCTTTTTTTGACAGTTCATTACCTAGTAAAAAATGAATAAAACCTGTTTTCATATTTAAAGAGATCATTCCCCCTTGATCATCTAAATATGTAAGTACAGTAGTATGTATGTAGTATTCTTTGTTGTTGTATTTCATCCATTGTTTTTTTACTGTTTCATCATTTGTACTATCAAGTTGTTTATTGACTAATACTATGGCTTGTTGCCAATTTTTTTTATTTAATAATTTTATCCCCATTTTTATCACCTTTTCTATTATATATGAAAAAAAGTAGCTAACGCTACTTTTTATTAGAATTTTTCAAAACGATCAACATCAACAACAAATACTGTTGCTCCACCTACTAAAACATCTACCATAATTGGAGTAAAGAATTCTCCCATTTCTGTTGGTGGTACTGTTGGTTCTTTTTCCACTCTTTTTTTAGAATGTTCTTTTATAATATTAATGACTTCATCTACCTTTTCATGATTTGTTCCAATAAAGAAAGTTGTATTTCCTTTCTTTAAAAATCCCCCTGTTGTTGATAGTTTTGTAACAAAATATCCAGCTTCAGTTAAAGCACCTTGTACTGAAGAACTATCATCTGAATTAACAATCGCAATAATGAGTTTCATAAAAGTAACCTCCTATCTTTACTTTATTGTAACACGAATTGCTGTCCTTGAATACAAACTTATTAAAGTTTTTCATCATGATGGATTGGTAAAAACAATCTTTGATATTCACTTAAAACATAACTATCCGTCATTCCCGAAATATAATCACTCACAATTAAAGCAGGATCATTTTTTTGATATGTTGGTAACATTTTATGAACATAACGACAAATGGGTGAGTCTTCACCGGATACAAGTTGGTCATAATAAACATGATATAGTTCTTTAATCATTCGTTCAAGTTTAATATTTTCTTGTAATAAAATAGGATGATGATGAACATGCGTTGTTAAAAAATCTAACAATGCACTTAAAGCATCGAAAACTTCACTAGAAAATCTAAGATAAGGCTTTTGATAACTGTGAATCACCAAATCCCCTATAAGTTTATTAATAATACTTTTATTATCATTACCAATAACTTGTGTTATTGATTCAGGCAGATCACTTCTTTCAATGATACCTACCGTAATTGCATCTTCAATATCTTTACCAATATAAGAAATCACATCAGAAATTCTTACTACACAACCCTCTAAAGTCATGGGTCTAATCTTCAAGCTGGTTCCTTCTTGATGCCAACAGTCTTCATATTCTTGCCAAAACTGAGCTACATTTTTATCTAAATCAGGCACATATTTTTTAGAGAGCATTTCACCATTATGACATAAAATACCATCTAATACTTGTAAGGAAACATTATAACCGATACCTTCTCGTTCTAAAAACAAAATATTTCTTACACTATTTGCATTATGACAAAAATAACCAAACCCTTTTTCTTGTAATAATTCATTAAGTACTTTTTCACCAATATGTCCATAAGGAGCATGACCTAAATCATGACCTAAAGCAATGGCTTCTAATAAATCTAAATTAAGATTTAAACCTCTACCTATTTGTCTAGCAATACGACTTACCCATTGAACATGAATGGATCTTTTAGAAATATGAGCATTCCTAAAAAAAGATAAAGCTTGAGTTTTATCAACATATCTTTGATATGATTTACAATATAAAATACGATCAATATCTTCTTCATATGGCCAACGAATATCAAATTCATCATGAGGTTTGATTGTATTTTTTACTTTAATACATTGACTATTCTTGGTTGCATACTTAGATAAACCATCATCATATTTTTTCGTCAATCTTAAAGTATTTTTAATAATATATTCTTCATTTTTCATGATTTCACCTACTTCATCATATGCTTATTTTAACCCATTTATCATTATCTATACTATTTACGCCATGTACTTGGGGCAAACAATAAAAGCATTGGGAAAATTTCAAGTCTTCCTGCTAACATATCAAAAGAAAGAACAAGTTTAGAAATATCTGATAATGATGAGAAATTTCCTACTGGTCCAACAACATTCATTCCTGGACCCACATTATTTAAACATGTCGCAACTGCAGAAAAAGCACTTGTAAAATCAATTTTAAAAAAAGATAAAATAAGTAAAGAAATAACAAAGATAATCAAATAAATAACTAAATAACCATGAATAGAACGAATAACACCTTGATCTATGGGCTGATTTTCAAATTTTATAGTTTGAACACTGTGAGGATGTAAAGATTGTTTTAACTCTCTTTTAGCATTTTTAAAATACATCACAATTCTTGATATTTTGATTCCTCCACCAGTAGAACTAGAACACGCTCCTACAAAAATTAATATTAAAATAACCATTTGTGATAAAAGTGGCCATTTATCATAATCACATACAACAAAACCAGTTGTTGTAATGGTTGAACCAACTGTAAAACTTGAATAGCGAATAGCATCTAATATATTATTATACATTGGTAAAATATTGATGGTAATAATAATGATAGCAATTAAAATAACACCTAAATAATAATGCAATTCTTCACTTCTTAAAGCATCTTTAATCTTACCAATTAAAACAAAGTAAAATAAATTAAAGTTAATACCAAATAAGATCATAAAGATGGTAATAACCCAATCAAAATAAGCACTATGATAAGCAGCAATGCTGGCATTCTTAATAGCAAAACCACCTGTACCTGCCGTACCAAAGGCATTAAGTAAACTATCAAATAAAGACATTCCTCCAGCCAATAGTAAAATTACTTCAATAAAAGTCATGGCTGCATAAATAACATATAAAATACGTGCTGTCGCGCGAACTTTAGAAACCAGTTTACCTACAACCGGTCCAGGAACTTCAGCTTTTAAAATATGCATTGATCTTCCCGAAGCAATCGGTACAAAAGCAATGACAAAAACCAAAATTCCCATACCACCTATCCAGTGTGAAAAACTACGCCAAAACAAACTTGTATGACTCAAGGCTTCAACGTTAGTTAAAATAGAGGACCCCGTCGTAGTAAAACCAGAAACCATCTCAAAGAAAGCATCAATATAATGAGGAATTTCATGTGTTAAGACTAAAGGCACAGCACCAAGGGCAGAAATTAAAATCCAGCTTAACGCTACAATAACAAATCCTTCACGAGCATAAATATTTTTTTTCTTAGGGGGCTTTCTTGAAATCATAACTCCTAAAATGAAAGCAATCACACCAATGATTCCATAATATACACCTTGATTTTCATGATAAATCAAGGTGTATATTATGGAATCATCATTAATAATCCCGTTAAAGATAATAATTTACCTATTACAAAAACAATCATTCTTCTATTCATAGCTTAACCTCTTAAAATATCGCTCAGTGTTTTCATTGTTTCACCACGTGAAACTACAATCACACTGTCATCTAATTCAATTGTGGTGTCCCCTTTAGGAACAATAACATCTCTACCCCTACATATTGCAGCAATTAATACATGTTCTTTCACTTTCATTTTATTAATTGGTTTATGTAAATATTTAAATTTATTTGTTACTTTAAATTCTATCGCTTCTACTTCACCATCAACAATCTTATAAAGTGTTTTGACACACGAATCATCATCTTTATTCACTTTTGCACGGACATAACGAATAATTTGACTCGCTACAATCTTTTTAGGAGCGACAATACTATCAACTGTCAAGATATCAGATAAACTTGTATAGTTCATTCTTGTTACTTTCGCAATGGTCTTTTTATTAAATAACTTTTTAGCTTGTAAAGATAAAACAATATTTTCTTCATCTAATCCTGTTAACGCTAAAATAGCATCACAGCGTTCAATACCTTCTTCCTGTAATAATTCTTCATCACTTCCATCACCATGAATAATAGTTGCATAGGGTAATTTCTGTGCTAATTGTAAACATCTGTTTGCATCTTTTTCAATAATTTTAACTTTAATTCCTTGAACACTGAGTAATCTCGTTAAATAAAAAGCAATTTTTCCCCCACCAATAATCATCACATTTTTAATTCGGCTTGTCGTCACACCAATATCTAAGCATAAATGTGATAAATCTTGATGCGTTCCCGTAATAAATAAATGGTCACCTTCTTTGACTACATAATTACCATCAGGAATAATCACATTTTCATTATGGCTAACTGCACAAACTAAAATATTCGTTTTCGTAATAAAATGTAAATTATTCAAAGCAAGACCAACTAAATGACTATCAGATTCAACAATAAACTCTACTAATTCCACTTTACCTTGAGAAAATGTATCTACTTTCGTTACTGAAGGAAATGATAAAGCACGTCTTATTTCATGTGCTGCTTCTAATTCTGGATTGATAATCATTGAAAATCCTAATTCATTACGCATAAATTCACGTTGTGAAGAATAATCTGGATTTCTTACACGGGCAATCGTATGTCTTGTTCCCATTCTTTTTGCCATTAAACCAGCTAAAATATTGAGTTCATCTGAAGCCGTAACACATATAATTAAATTGGCATCTTGAGCTCCTGCTTCTTGTAAAATATCATAAGAACCACCATTACCAACTACCCCTATTACATCATATAAATTAACAACTTCTTCTACTTTTTTAGCATTTTGATCAACAACAATAATATCATGATCCTCGTTTGCCATATGACCAATTAAAGTCTTACCGACTTTACCAGCCCCTAGAACAATGATTTTCATAAAAATACAGCCTTCCTTACTCTATTTGTATTTTACTTTCATTGTATATATATTTCAACATTGTTAACCATATCTTAACGTTATATGACTGCCAATGAAAAAATAAATTTTATTCATTATAACAAAAAAAATTACTTACAAAAAAAGATAGCTTTTGCTATCTTAATCTGTCATATAGTCAAATCTTTCTAGTTCATGTGTTATACCAAGTACTAAAAAATGATCTCCCTTTTGAATAATATATTCAGGATCAATATTAAGTACTAAATGATCATCACCGGCGTGTTTAATACCAATAACATTCATGTTATAAACACGACGAATATTTAAATCAATGAATTTTTTATCAAGCCATTGATGTGGTGCATTAATTTCAATAATCGAATGATCATCATCTAACTCAACTAAATCAACAATATTCTTTCTCAGTAATGACTTAGCAATACGGGTACCCATTTCTTTTTCAACACGTACCACACGATCAGCACCAATCTTTTGTAGAATTTGCATATTAGGTTTATTTTTAGCCTTTGCTACGATATAGGATGCTCCTAAATCTTTTACATTCATTGTCGCTAAAACAGCTGCTTCAAAATGATTTCCAACGCCAATAATAACAGCATCAAAATCACCTATACCTAATTCTTCTAATTCTTCACGATCAGTAATATCACCAACAACCGCTTTAGTTACACGATCAGCTACCCTTTCAACACAACGTACATCTTTATCTACTGCTAATACTTCACAACCTAAATCCGTTAAAGTTGTGGCTACCGTAGAACCAAATACTCCAAGTCCTAATACAGCAAATTGTTTTCCCTTCATTATGCTCTCTCCTATCCTAATAATATATGTCCATCTGAATACATAATTTCTTTTTTACCATCATGCATATTTGACTTACGGGCAAAAGAAATCACCATTGTAATTGGTCCAATACGACCAATAAACATTAAAATCATAATAACAATTTTACCCACTATTGTAAGTTGTGGAGTAAGTGAAGCACTTAATCCCACTGTTGCAAAAGCCGATACACATTCAAAAACAATATCAATAAATGGAGCTTGCTCACTTATTGATAAAATAAATATTCCCACAAAAGTGATCATTAAAGAAATAAACATAATAGTAAATGCTCTTAATATCACATGTTTGGGTATTCTTCTAGAAAAGACCGTTATTTCTTTTCGACCACAATAAACATGATAAACTAACAAAATGGCTATCGCAAAAACCACTGTTTTAATTCCTCCTGCTGTTCCAGCTGGAGAACCACCTATAAACATCACAATGGACATCATGAGTTTTGTTGCATCATTTAAACAATCCATTGGTACACTTGCAAACCCTGCTGTTCTTAAAGTGATAGATTGGAATAATGAGGCAAGGAATTGATCAAATGGTGATAGATTCCCTATCGTTTTTGGATTATTCATTTCACATAGAAAAAAGACAACAGCAGCAAATACAATCAAAAATGAAGTCATCGTCAATACAATTTTACTATGTACTGTCAGTGTCTTAAACAGCGGACGACGATTTTGATGACGACATTTAAAATACTTCTTTATTTTATCAGCTAAGTCAAACCAGACAATAAAACCTAATCCTCCTGCAACAATTAAAAAATCTATCGTTAAATTGACTATCATATTATTTTGATAAGGCATCATTGACTGACTTCCTAACACGTCAAATCCCGCATTACAAAAAGCTGAAACAGAATGAAAAATACCAAAATAAATGCCTTTGATCCAACCATAACGACTAATAAACTGACTTGATAATAAAATAGCACCGATAGCTTCCACCCCAAAAGTAAAACATAATACTTTTTTGATAAAGTGAGGTAATTTATTCATGGAACTTTGATTTAAAGCTTCTTGTAATACGATTTTACTATTTAAAGTGAGCTTACGCTTAATTTTAATTAATAAAATATATAGAAAAGTTAAAAAACCTAATCCTCCTATTTGAATCATAATCATAATGACAATTTGACCAAACAAGGTATACTGCTGAGCTGGTACAACCGTGACAAGTCCGGTTACACATGTTGCTGAAACCGCAATAAACAAATGATTGATATAACTTGTTGATGTTTTTGCATTAGCAATAGGTAAAGATAAAAGCAATGATCCTACAAAGATGACACCTAAAAAGCTTAATGCAATCTGTCTTGTTGGTAACATATGATTTTGTTTTTTAACTTTTGAAATAACAGATTCAGCTATCATTTTCCTTCCTCCAATGACTATATCATATACCAATCACACAAATTAAACAAATACAATTTATTTTTAAGAAAAGAAATGATCAATTAAGACTTTAAAAGACAAAATAATCAAAATAATACCGCCTAAAAAAACAGCATGATTTTGAAATCTTTTTCCAATAAATGTACCTACATAACTTCCCATCATACAAACCAGAAAGGTTGTTAAACCAATTAAAATCACAGATAAATAAAGATGAACTTCTAAAAAAGCAAAAGTAACACCAATTGCTAAAGCATCTATACTTGTAGCAAGAGCAAGTAAAGTCAAAGACTTCCATTCAATAATAAATTGATTTTGACTTTCTTGTTCAAAAGATTCTTTAATCATATTTAAACCTAAAATAAATAATAGAATAAAAGCAACATAATGATCTATTTTAGCAATTTTATCAGCAAATAAACATCCTAAATGATAACCAATAAAAGTCATCATAGCTTGAAAAAAGCCAAAATAACTCGTAATAAATAATCTTTGATAAAGAAAAAGCGATGGCATCATGCCATAAATCATAGATACAGCACAGGCGTCCATCGCTAATGATAAACCAATAAAAATCAGTTCAATTATTGACACTTATCATTTCCCCTCATTAACATTTCACTACATTTTAAACCATCAATTGCACTTGACATAATTCCTCCAGCATATCCAGCACCTTCACCGATTGGATAAATTCCTTCAATATTACTTTGATAATCTTGATGACGTTCAAAGCGTACTGGAGCAGAACTTCTAGATTCTACACCTAATAATAAAGCATTGGATGTAAAACCAGAAAACTTTTGATTCATTAAGGCTAAGCCTTCTTTTAAATTCTTATTCAAGAAGCTTGGAAATAATTCGTTTAATGGGGCATATTTAATTCTTTTTACACTGCATTCAACATCTTCTTCATTAAAAGTATCATTTAAATAGTCCTCTACTTTTTGTACTGGTACCGAATAATCTTTACCACCTAAAATAAAAGCCTGATGTTCTAATTGACGTTGAAAAGCAATTCCAGCTAAAGGATGATCATCTTTAAAATCACTAGGATTGACTGTCACTAAAATAGCACTATTAGCAAACTTTCCATCACGTTTATAATTAGACATACCATTAACAACAACACTTTCTATTTCACTTGATGCGTTCATCACTTCACCACCTGGACACATACAAAAACTATAAACACCTCTACCTTCACTCGTTTTAACAGCTAACTTATAATCAGCAGCTTTTAAAGCAGGATGATTGGCAAAACGACCATATTGATGTTCATTAATAAATTGTTGTAGATGTTCAATTCGTAAACCAACCGCAAAAGCTTTCGCATCCATATTGATACCTTTTTGATAAAGCATTTGATATGTATCACGAGCACTATGCCCTATTGCTAAAACAAGTTGGTCAACCGGCATGACTTTCATTTCATTATTTTGTTTCATAACAATACTTTCGATTTTATTATTTTCAATATTGATATCAGTTAAAGTTGTTTCAAATAAAACTTCTCCTTGATGATTAATAATATATTCACGCATATTTTTAACAACTTCAATTAAAACATCTGTTCCAATATGTGGTTTATTTAGATACAAAATATCATCATGAGCACCATGTTTAACAAAAGTTTCTAAAATAAAACGGGCACGATGATCTTTAACTCCCGTTGTCAATTTACCATCAGAAAAAGTACCAGCGCCTCCTTCCCCAAATTGAACATTACTTTGTATATTAAGTTTTCCGGTATTTAAATAAGTATCAATATCTTTTTTTCTTTGATCAACCGGTTTTCCTCTTTCAATCAAGGTTACTTTTTGACCACTTCTCGCTAGATTATAGGCACAAAACAAACCAGCCGGACCACTCCCTACAACAACTACTTTTTGATGATTTGGTTTTAAAAGTGGATAATGATAATCTTTAACCACAGTTAATTTCTTTTTAGGATTATTTTTGATAACTTGCGCTTCATTTTCAGTTTCAAATGTAAAAGCACAATTAAAATGAACATGATTTTTTCTTCTAGCATCAACGCCTTGTTTAACTAATTTGACATGATGAATCTTTGATTTTCTAAGATTCAACATAGATGCAATCTTTCCTTTATAATCATGTTGATCTAAATCTATACTTACATCACTTATTTTTAACATATTTCCTCCTTGATTGCCCTTGCCACATATTCGCCACTAGCAAAAGCAAAATGTAAATTATATCCACCACAATCACCATCAACATCTAAAGCTTCACCAATAACATAAATACCAGGATACTTTTTTAATTGTAGATGATGGTCTATTTCATCTAAAGAAACTCCCCCATGACATACTTGGGCATGTTTCATACCGTGACTCTTTTCTACTTTAAAAGATAAATCTTTAATATTAAGTTGCTTTTCAATGATTACTTTAGCCACTTTTTCATGATAAAGTCCTTCAATTTGATAATCTTTCAACAAAGATAAATCATATTCAGGTAATAAATCCAAATGAATAACTGGCTGTTTCAAACGATAAATATGTCTAGATAATTGCATAATACAAATTCCTGATAAGCCATAATCAGTAAATAAAACTTCACCAGATACTTCATCTATTTTTTTATTATGATCATATAAAGAAGCTTTGCATTTGACCCGTTGTCCTTTTAATGATTTATAAACCGGCTTCGTTTCTAATTGCACTAAACTTTCTTTAAAAGGAATAATTTTAATTGAAAAATCTTTTAACATATCTAAATTATGGACACCTGATAGTTCACTGGCTGGTGAACCACTAGCAATAATAACTTTATCACCGTAATATGTTCCTTGATTGGTTTTAACTTCATACTGATTATTTTTGATAATTTGATAAACTGTACAGTCAGTAATAATAGAAACATCCTTTAAAGCACTTAACAATGTATTTTTAACAGTTAAACTAGATAAAGAATAAGGATAAATGAGCTCATGGTCATATCTAACCATCATTTTATTCTTTTTAAAAAATTCAACAACATCAAATTCTTTAACAATCTTTGTAATTAAAGGATGGTTTGTATTATAGTGATCCATTGTAATGGGAGTATGTGAGAGATTACAACGCCCATTTCCGCTGGCTAAAACCTTTCTTGCGAGTTTACTTGCCTGATCTAAAATAATCACATCATAATTATCACTTTGTGATAATATTCCAGCAGCGACTAAACCACTAGCACCTCCGCCAACAACAATAATTGTTTCCATGATTTCACCCTTTCATTTTTTATCTTGCCTTATTATACTATATTTATATCATTTATAAAATGTCAAACCTTGAAAAAGCATGATGTTAAGAGTATAATTACAAAGTATTTAAGACAATAAGGAGGAATTATATATGGGAAGAGCGCATGAAGTGCGTAAAGTAGCCATGGCTAAAACAGCTGCTGCAAAAGCAAAATTATATTCTCGTTATGGAAAAGAAATCTTTTTAGCAGCAAAAGCAGGAGGAACAGATCCTGATGGTAACTTAGCTTTAAGAAGATTAATCGCTAAAGCAAAAAAAGAACAAGTCCCTGCAGATGTTATTAAACGTGCAGTTGATAAAGTAAAAAGTGGTGCCACTGAAGACTATCAAGAAAAAACTTTTGAAGGATATGGTCCAAATGGTTCAACAGTTATTGTTAAATGTTTAACTGATAATATTAATCGTACTATTTCACAAGTACGTCCTGCTTTTACTAAATCAAAAGCAAAATTAGGAAATGAAGGTTCTGTATCTTATTTATATGATACTTTCTCTATTTTAACTTTTAAAGGATTAGATGAAGAACAAACTTTAGAAGCTTTAATGGAAGGTGATGCAGATTGTCAAGAAATCGAAGCTCATGAAGATGGAACAATCGAATTAACAGGTGCACCTACTGATTTATATAAAATGAAAGATGCTATTGAAGCTGCATGTCCTGATGCTGAATTCGATGTTGAAGAAATTACAACAGCACCTCAAGATTATGTTGAGCTTGAAGGTGAAGATATGGCTCTATTTGAACGTTTAATGAATTTATTAAATGAATGTGATGATGTAGATAAAATCTATCATAACGTTTCAAACTATGAGGGAGAATAATTCTCTCTCTTTTTTTATGAAAGTTACTTATTTATTTAATAGTGGTTTTGTTGTTGAATTAGAAAAACATATTCTCATCTTTGATTATTTTAAAGGAGCCATTGATCATTTAGATCCTCATAAAAAAGTTTATGTCTTTTCTAGCCATCGTCATGAAGACCACTATAATCCTGATATTTTTAACTTCAAGCATCCTTCTATTACCTATATCCTATCCGATGATATTGATCACGATGGTTTTAAAGTTAAGCCTCATCAAACATATCATATAGATGATCTTTCAATTAAAACCCTTTTATCTACTGATGAAGGCGTCGCTTTTGTTGTTAATGTAGAAAATAAAACGATTTACCATGCCGGTGATTTAAACTGGTGGAACTGGGAAGGAGAACCTCAAGACTTTCTAGATGATCAAGAAAGAATCTTTAAACAGGAAATCAATTCCATTAAAGATATTCATTTTGATATCATGATGATTCCTTTAGACATTCGTTTAGAAAATCACGCTAGTGATGGTATGAATTATATTTTAAGTCATATGAAGCCTCACTATGTTTTTCCAATGCATTGTTTTTCTCATCATAAAGAAATGTCTCAACTTCTTAATTTACCACCTCTTAATCAATATTCCATTTTTAAAATAGAAAAGCGTCATCAAATTTGGACATTAAATTAAAACACTTTACCTATTACAGATAAAGTGTTTTTTCATTATTTTTTACTAGGAATGATTTCTAACCAGTAATCATCCGGATCATGAATGAAATACAATCCCATAGCAGTATTTTCAAAACAAATGCATCCCATATCTTGATGTAATTGATGAGCTTGGTCAAAGTCTTCTACTTCAAAACAAATATGACTTTCATTTTCACCTAATTCATATGCTTGAGGATGATCTTTTAACCATGTTAATTCTATTTCAAAATCACTTTGTCCATCATTTAAATAAACAAGTTTAAAACTACCATCACTGGCTTCTTTTTCTCTTACAACTTGCATATTTAAGGCTTTTTTATAAAACTCAATACTTTCATTTAAATTAGTAACATTAATATTACAGTGAATACATCTAAATTTCATATATTTCTCCTAATAAACAGTATGATAGTTTTGATCATCAATATCTAAGTCACCAAAATATTTTTCAAAATCAACACCTACATATTTTGATAAATCTTTCATTTCTAGTACAGTTTTTACATCAACATCAATACCATTAATTTGACGATCTTTTACAGCTTCAATTTCTTTTTCACCATGAGTGTAAATACGTGGTTGTCCTTTGGCTTTAGGAGCATCCCTTAATTCTTGTAAGAATGTTGATAAATGATTTTCTATATCTTCTGGATTACCAAATACTTTTGGATCAATAGCGATAAAACCATGACATGTTCCACCAACACCACCGATATGTGTATGATTAGAAGTTAACCCTTGAGATAAAATCGAACAGAAGATTTCACAAAGCATACCATAACCATATCCTTTATGACTTCCTAATTGTTCAGTAGAACCACCTAAAGGCATAATCCCCCCACCGACTTTATTGACAATATTATCTAAAACATCTGGGGCATCAGTTGAAGGATTTCCATCTTTATCTAAAGCCCAACCTTCTGGTAATTCTTTTTCAGCTTTTCGATACATTTCTAATTTTCCACGAGTAACAACAGTTGTCGAAGCATCAAAGAAAAATGGATAAGGTTTTGCTGGCATAGCAATAGCAATAGGATTAGATCCAAGCATCGCTTTTCTAGCAAATGTAGGAACCATGATGGCTTCCGAATTAGTAAAAGACATCCCCATTAATCCTTGATCACAAGCCATCTTTGCATAATATCCTGCAATTCCATAATGGTTAGAATTACGTACTGTTACAACTGCCATTCCTGTTTGTTTTGCTTTTTCAATACATTTTTCCATTGCAAAACGACCAATTAATTGTCCCATTCCGGCATGACCATCAATAACTGCTGAAACCGGTGTTTCAAATACGACTTCAGGTTTGGCATCAACATGAATTAAACCTTTTTCAATTCCTTTATGATATCTTGATAATCGTTGCATTCCATGCGATTCAATTCCATAAATATCCGATAATAATAATACATCCGTAATAATTTGACTTTCTTCTTTAGTAAAACCAAATTTTTCAAACGCTTCATTACAAAAAGCATTTAAAGTTTCATACTTAAATTTTAAATGTGCCATTTATTTTCCCCCAATATAATTTATAAAAATAAACTATCATATAATTGTAAATTCGTCAATTTGTATCAAAATTAAAAAAAGAAGAAATAATTATTTTATTTCTTCTAAGTTATACTGATTTTTATAAATAAGTATGATATTCATAATAATATCAATAGGCCAATAAAATAGAATAAAGACACTCAAGCCAACTAAAATTGAAAACTTTAATCCTAATACCATATATAATGCTGGAACTACTGAAATAATAGCAGGAATAAAGCCAACCCCTGAAGGGAAATGAATTTGATAAATTGTTCCACACTTAGGACAACGTTGTCTTGATTTATAAGCATATGATGAATCTTTAAATTCATAACTACAATGTCTACATTTCATTATAATGTACAAATCATCACTGTCATATCACCATCATAAACAACTTCTGTTTGATCTGAACATACAACAAAGTGATCTCCTAAACGAACTTCTTTTCCATCCACTGTTCCTTGACCTTTAATAATATTTACTAATTGGAATGGTTTATCATTTTTAATTGTATTTTTACCAGTTAAATCATATTTATTTAATGTTAAAAATTCTGATGAAACCATTAAAGTACGTGTTCCATTTTCAATATTTTCCACTACTTGATTAGCTAAATCATAGGGTTGGTAAGGTACAGTTGTTACATCTATAGATTGTTTAACATGTAAATCTCTTTCATTACCATCTTTATCTTTACGATGATAATCATAAACACGATAAGTAATGTCTGATGATTGTTGTGCTTCATAAATTAATGATCCACTACAAATAGCATGAATTGTACCACTAGGAATATAGAAAAAATCTCCTTCTTTGATTTTAAAAGAATTTAATAAATGATCATAATCATCATTTTCAATTGCTTTAACTAATTCTTCTTTTGTTTTAGCATGATGTCCCATGACCATTTTAGTATTTTCTTCAGTACCTAATACATACCAGCATTCAGTTTTACCTAACGAATTTTCATGGATACCAGCATATTCATCATTAGGATGAACTTGAACTGATAAATCATCACAGGCATCAATAATTTTAACTAATAAAGGAAATTCTTTATCTTTGATATTTCCAAACAATTCACGATGTTCATCAAATACTTGAGATAATGTTTTTCCAGCAAATTCACCTTCAATAATCGTATTATCCCCATTTTTATGTGCGGATGGTGCCCAACATTCTCCAGTTTGATCACTAGGAATATCATAACCATAAACATCTCTTAAACGATGTCCACCCCAGATTTTTTCATGAAATACAGGTTTTACCCATAAAATATGTCCCATAGTTTACCTCTTTTCTCTTTCTTTTAAAAAAGTATCAATATCATTTTCATTATAAACCATTATTCCCTTTTCTTGAAGTAATTTTACAAATATTCCTTGTCCATTTACTAACTTATGACAAAATGTTCCATCATAAATTTGATCTTTACCACAACTAGGACTTTTACTTTTTAAAATAACAGTAGTAACGTGATGTTTCAAACAAATATCTAACGCCTTTTTAGCACCTAATTGATATTCATATGTTCGATCAATGCCATTTTGATCAATAACTTGATTACCAATGATTTCACAAGGAGTACGTGGTATCGGTAAACCACCTAATACTTCTGGACAAACGACAATCGCTTCACCTTGATCAACTAACTCTTTTATTTTTTCTTGAAGGTTATTCTTTCCGGCATATGTACAATTAATACCAGCAAGACAACTACTTACGGCGATCATCAATAATCTCCTTAATTTCATGAGGATGATCAACAACAAAGTTAGCACCTGCTTTTAATAACTCTGCTTTACCTCTAAATCCCCAACTACAACCAATTGATTTGACTTTAGCGTTGATTGCTGTTTGAATATCGACATCACTATCACCGACATAAAAAACATCATGCTTGCTTACATCCATTAGGTTCATCGCTAAAACAACCAATGTAGGATCTGGTTTTTTAGGTTGATAAGGAGTATTTCCAAAAACATATTCAAAAGTATCTGGGAATAAATGTTTAACAATTTTAACAGCATGAGCTTTTGGCTTATTAGTTACCACCGCTAAATGATAACCGGCTTCTTTTAAATCATCAATGACTTTTTTCATTCCAGGATAAGGCACTGTGTGATCTAAACAATGAAGTGCATAAAGCTTATCAAAACGAGCTCTGGCTTCATTAACTAAATCTTTATGATCATCTGGTAAGGCTCTTTCTATTAATTTAGTCGCACCATTACCAACAAAATGACGATATTTTTCTAATTCATGCGTTTTAAATCCATATTCTTCTAATACAAGATTTGTTGTATGAGCTAAATCTTCTAAGGAATCTACAAGAGTTCCATCTAAATCAAATATAAGGGTATTCATCATTCTCACTCCTTTATTTATTATTCTTTTCATATTCTATCACAACGAATTGATTATACAATAAAATATCACTTCATAAGAAGTGATAGAGATTATTTTTTTGGTTTAATTTTAAATATGATAATATAAACAATAATTAAGACAACTGCTAAACCATAAGGCATCAAAATAGAAGAAACATGTGCTTGAGGTTTTGGTTTTACTTTTTTAATTGTTTGTTGACTAATCAAATTAATTGTCGATAATTGTTCATTTTGATAAGTGATTGTCATTGTTCCAATGACATCACCTTTTTTAAGAGGGGCTTTTAATGTTTTGATACTCACTTTTTCTTTTATATCTTTTTCATTATATCCTGTAGGAACAATAGCACCAATGCTTTCAGGAGCAACAACTTTTAAAGTCTTTTGTTTACCTTGAGTGACTTTTTTATTAGCTAAATGATCACCTTGTTTATGAAGTTCAACATATTGATAATGACTTCCTACATAGTTAGCTAAAGTAAGGGTATCATTAACAGCACAGTTACCATAAGTTGGACTATTTTGACAATGAGCCACTACACAAATATAATGATGATCATTGATATTTAATAAACTAGATAAAGTATGTTGGGCTTCATCAGTAAAACCACTTTTACATCCTTCAATCATCGTTGTATCAACACCACGAATTTTAGCATTTCTAATATTCTTTTTAACCCATGAATGTTGTGAATTTGAACTTGTATACTGATAACGATTAAATGCTTCCTTAAAATCTTCATTTTTTAAAGCATATTGAGTCAATAAAGCCATATCAGCAACAGTCGTATAATGATTATCATCATGAATACCTGTTGTATTGACAAAATGAGTATCTTTACATCCTAACTTAGAAGCTAATTGATTCATTTTTTCAACGAATTTTTCTTGATTACCACAAGTATTATTAGCTAAAGCACGTGTTGCATCAGCACCAGAAGGAAGCATTGCTCCCATAATTAAATCACGATAAGTAACTACTTCACCTGGCATAAAGTTAGCGGCACTGGCACCAGTTTCCCATACTGTTGCGATATCATCATCAGTAATAGTTGTTGTCGCATTAAAATCTTTAATCATTTCAATTGCTGTAATACAAGTTACAATTTTAGTAATACTTGCTGGATAAATACGATTATTTGCATTTTTATCATAAATGACTTGACCACTATCTTGATCAATCATAATAGCACTTTGTCCACTGATTCCTAAATCAGGACTTTCAAAACCATATACGGGTACTAACCCCGAAATCATCATTGTAAAAAACAACATGACAGAAAATATTTTCTTTTTCATCTATCCTTTCCCCCTTAAAAACGATAACTTTGTTTCCGATATAATAATCGCAAAAAAGATAATAATAAATCCAAAAACTATTTGTCCATTTAAATATTCTTGACCACATAGTACTGAAAAAAATACACCAAAAACAGATTCTAAACTAAGTAATATCGAAGCCTGACATTCACTTACTAAATTTTGTCCCATATTTTGAAACAATAAAGCCAAAGTAGTTGCAAAAAAAGCAAGATAAAATAACTGTAAAATCATATCCCTGTGAATTAATTTTAAGCTATATAAATCACCAACAAAAACGGCTTGAACAAAAGAAAGTAAAGCAACCATAAAAAACTGCATTGTTGTAAGTTTAACTGGTGATGTTTCTTTCATAAAACGCTTAACAACAATCATATGTAAAGCATAAAAGAAGCCTCCTACTAAAGTAAGAAAATCTCCTTTATTCATCGTTAGAGAACTATCTAAAGATACCATCCCAACACCAACAAAACACATCAAAGCAGCCATCATTTGAAAACGATCAGGTTTTTTTCTTTCTAAAAGCCATACTAAAAAAGGCACAATGGCACAATACACAGCTGTTAAAAAAGCATTTTTCCCTGGTGTAGTCATAGTAAGCCCTATTGTTTGTACTGTATAAGCCAAATATAAAGCGATTCCTGCTAAAAGACCACCTTTTAGATCCTTTAAACAAATTGTCTTGATTTGTTTAAAAAATAATAAAATCATAAATAATGTTCCTAATGTAAAACGAATACAAAGCAACATAGGTGTAGGTAAATTGCTGACAGCATCTTTCATTACAACAAAAGAACTACCCCATATCAAAGCGGCCATGATGAGCATGAATTGTCCTATACCTTTTCGTTTCATTCTTTTCTCCTTACATAATCCAACAAATCATACCACATCTTTACTCATTTTTCATTAAAATCTTTTTTTAAATTATATAATAATTACATCTTTGCTTAATTGATAATAGGATAGCTTGTGATATAATATTTTATATAGTATCAAAGGAGTATGTGATTATGAGGGTATTCGATTATTCTGATTTAACATTTCAAATTTTAGATCATATTTATCATCTACAAGATGAATCTTTTTTATATTCATGCTTTGATGAATCTACATCTGGTTTTTCACCATATCTTGATCATGTTTGTTATAAAAATGATATTCTTTTGCAAATCAATAAACTTAAAAAAACACACATTTCTTATCAGCTTGATCAATATCATTGTCATATTATTGAAAAAAATGAATCTATGTGTCTTGTTGAAGGAGAATATCTTTTACATTTAGAACAATTTAAACAAGAAACGAAACATTTTTATACTATTTTATATAAGATTCATGATGATCAAATTAAAATTAAACATATTCACACTTCATTTTCTATGCGTCATCAAAGTATTCAAGATACCAATACTAATGAATATTTAAATATTGTTTCATCATGTAAATTCAATTATGATGAAAACTTGACAATTAAAGAGATGAACTCGTGTTTTGTTGATATGCTAGGATATCATGACCATGATGAATTATTAACGACTTGTCAGCATCATTTTATCGAATTAATTCATCCTGATGATGTTAAATCTTTTAAAGAAGTATTACAACAAGCAACAATGTCTCATCATCGCTTACAAAATGAATATCGTCTAAGAAAGAAGAATGGTGATTATATTTGGGTTATTGAACAAGGACAGATTATACTTGATTCTTCACTTCAAATTATTTTTGATATGTTGATTAGTGATGTTAATTCTATCAAGCAAAATGAATTAGATTTATTGGTACAAAAAGAGAAATATCAAATGATATTAAAAGATAATTCTATTGCGATTCTAGAATATCGTATTGATGATGATCAAATGATTATTGATATTCAAGAAGAGGATAAAAAGAAAATCTATAATCATTATCTAGATTACATTCAATCAAGTCGCTCTACAGTCTTTGACGAAGATAAACCTGCTTTAATTAGTTTGTTTACTCGTAAAATACCTGGTCCTATCATTATTCGAGAGCATATGCGAGGAAATAAACATTATTTTATTAAAAGAATTGATTCTCATATTATTTATGATAATTTAAATCGACCAATTATTGTTTTAGCAACAGCAAAAAATATTACTGAAGAATGGCAACAAAATAATGTATTAAAACAAAAAGCAGAACGTGATCCCCTTACTCATCTTTATAATTTAGAAACAGGTTCAATGAAAATTGAAGATTATCTTTCTATTAAAGATCCAGATGAAACTTATGCCTTTATTGTTTTTGATGTTGATCATTTTAAAGGTGTCAACGATACATATGGTCATCTTTTCGGTAATCAGGTACTTATTTCTATTTCACAATACTTTATTGATTTAAAAAAGAAAGATGACATTATCATTAGAATGGGTGGTGATGAATTCGTAGTCTTCTTTAGCCATGTTAATCCATCTAAAGTCAATGAATTATGTCAACACATTAATGAGGGTATTAAAAATATTTCTTATCCTCAAACAGATTATCACGCTACGATTTCAATGGGATGCTTCTACAGTCAAGAAAAATATTCCTACACTCAAATCTTTAAAGCAGCTGATAATGTTTTATATAAAGCTAAGAAAAAAGGACGTGATTGTTACACTGTAACCAATCACATCCTCTAAATCTCTCATAAGAGAGATTTTTTTAATCTAGTTGTTTTAATGCTTGAATAACTTTTTCATAATCATTTGTTATCTTTTTAAAGTACTCTTCAACATGTTCAGTTTGACGATTTCTTAATTCTTCTGTTAGTAAACAACTTGATTCATATAAATCATTAAAACCAAAGTTAGAACAAATACCTTTTAAAGTATGAACAAAACGAAAAGCTTCATCTATATTATTCTTCTCTAAATTTTCTTTTAAACTTTGATAAGACTCATCATCAATAAACTTTTTCGCAAGTCTGGTTATCATTTCTTCATTTTGTAAACGTGTCATGACTCCTTGATAGTCTCCACCAAATTGTTGATATGCTTCTTTTAAATTCATTATCGTTCCTCCTTATTACTCGTAGCAATTATATGAGTTAATCGATTACGATCATGACGATCAAATACCCCACGAATAACTAAATCTAAAGTATCCTGTTTATCATTTGTATTTAAGCATAGATGATGTTTACATATTGGATGATAAAAGCTTAAATGTTTCACTTTTTCTTTTAATTCATCTAATTGTTTGTCATCTAAAATATGATGATCTTTTATATAAATAAGTGGATTAGATATTTTTTCTGGTAATTGTAATTGTTGACTACCCCATTTTGATAAATGGAGCACCGGTGGCATAATTGAATATTCAAAACGGATTTCTTTAGAATATTGATAAAAGAAATCTGTTTTTTCGTGATCATAATCTATCATTTGTAATGTACCATCATCATAAAATACTTGACCATCATTCAATAAATCCCTAATTTCATTTTCTATATCTTGTTTGTTATTTTCTGACAGTATATGTGCAATTTCATCTTTTTTAATCGCAGGTTCAATGCTCATTAAACATTCTAATAATAATGGATTAAATTGACCACATTGCCCTTCTTTAATCATTTGTAAAGCCACTTGATGATCAAATGCTTTTTTATAAACTCTAATACTAGTAAGAGCATCATAAGCATCTGCAAGAGATACCACTTGTGCAGCAATGGGAATATCATCACCCTTTAAACCATCGGGATAACCACGACCATCAAACCTTTCATGATGCCAACGACATATTTGATAAGCATATTCTACAAAGTGATCATTTTGATAGAATGGTAAATCTTTAATCATTTTAGCCCCTTCGATAGCATGAGACTGCATAATTTTCATCTCTTGATCAGTTAATCTAGATGGTTTATTTAAAATAGATTCTGGTATAACCATTTTACCGATATCATGTAAAGTAGATGCTGTCGCAATTTCATTAATATCTTTATGACTCAAATGATAACGATCCGTTTTTTCCATTAAAACTTTCAATAATTGTTGTGTTAACATTCTTACGTTAAGAACATGTAAACCACTTTCACCATTTCTTGATTCAACAATATGACTTAATATTAAAGACATGATATTATTAGATCTTTGTCTTTCTGTTACTTGTTTACTTACCAAAGAAATAAGCATCTTTTGCTTAGCATAAATCATGAGTGTATTCTTTACTCGATTTAATATAATTTTTGAAGAAAAAGGGCGAGTAATATAATCTACGACCCCTTTACTAAAGGCTTCTTCAATCGTTTCTGGGTCATTATCAACAGAAATAATCATGACCGGTATTTTTTCAATTAATTGATTTTTATTTAAATAATCTAAAACATCAAAGCCATCCATTTTAGGCATTGATACATCTAACAAGATAAGTGAAATTTGATCTTGATATGAATGAATTATATCAATAGCTTCCTTACCATCATCAGCTTCATAAATAGCATACTGATATAAAATGTCTGACAGTAATTCTCGATTCAACAAAGAATCATCAACAATGAGTATTGTCTGCTTACTTTTCAAGCTGTTTACCTCCCTTATTATTCATATTATCAATTTGTTTAAAGAGTTTCTTACTTACCAAAACAAAATGTAATTTACATTTTTGATATAAAGAAACATTTTTTTTGTGCTGATACAATGTTTCTACAAATCTAGAAATAATATTAAACTCATAAACTTCTAAAGACTTCTCACCATAGAAAAACTTTTCTAACAAATGAATAACTCTTAAATATTCCCCTTCATGTATCATCTGTTTATGTAAAAGTAATTGGTCATTTTCTTGATCTTTCCAGCCAACATAACATTCAACTCCATAAATTGCGAGTATCTGTTTGATAATTAAGTAGAGTATCCGTGTTTGTTGATCTTGAGATGATTGTCTATATAAGCGATAAAGTTTCATTTGATATAGTGTTCTTCTCATTTCTAATATTATAACAAAAATAATAAGAATAATGCCTAAAAAGAAAGCAAAACCAATAAAAATATTTTCTAATTTTTGTATAACCTTTTTTGCTTGTTTAATCACAGATGAACTGCCTTGGTTATCAACTGCCTTAGCCTTTTTAGAATCATCTTTTTTAGCTGATGCTTCTTTAACTCCCTGTGATTGATCTAACATACTCATTAAGGCATAAGTATCATAATAATAGCCAGGTGTAACATCAATTGGCATCCAGCCAATTCCATCAAAATAGACTTCTACCCAAGCATGAGCATTCTTAGAAGTTAAAGTGACTTTCCCTTGTTTATTAAAACTACTACTTTTAGCTAAATATCCTTCTACATAACGTGCTGGAATTCCATAATAACGAAAAGCTTCAACTCCCACACTTGCAAATAAAACATCATTTCCTTGTCTTGTTTCATTTAAAAATGCAAGCAATTCATTTTTATTTTTATGATGGATACTCTTTTCACTGTAAGTCATATTTTGACTTAAGATAGAACGAATATGTTGACTTACAGAATAAATCCCTGTGTTTTTAAATTGTTGTTGATCAAATAAAGATTGAATAGAAGAAAGTAATGAATGATCAACATCTAAATATTTATCATAAACAAATTGACGATAAATATTTTCACTTTTATTATATTTCACTAACTTTTTGCTTGGATGCGCTTGTTTTGTCAGATCTGTTGTATTTAACAATTCACAAGGAAGGTTTTGTGAATATTCTTGATAATCATAATTATCACTACCAAATAAAGTAGTCGATACAAGATTTTGATCTTTAACTTGAGTAACATTTTTTCGTGATAAATAATCTATAGAATAAGGAGCATAGTAGTATTTTCTATTAGCGGCAACATTCTCTATTGTAAGTTCATTGCTTTTTATATCTTGACTATGATCATATGATAAATATTGATTGAACTGTTGTGTTGTATAAAAGCCTTTATTTTCTAACCAATTTAACATACCTTGGTGATTACCATTGTAATCAGCCCTCTTTAAATCAGTCCATTTATTATCAACTAAACGACTTCCTACATATCCTTTTAAATAGAAATCCTTAATCTGTAAAGTCGATACTTTTAAACGAATTTCATCATCTAGATGAATATTGGTAGCCTGAGTTAAATCTCCTTTAGGCAGGGTATCTTCACCATAACGCAAAGTATCTATCTTTGATGCTGTCATATTTTTTATAATCCCTATTGTTTGTTCATCACGATATGAAAAAATAGACGTTAAAGCTATAAATACTGCCATAAAACTCATAAGCCATATTCTAATACGCCAACTAATAAAATCATTATAATTCATGATCCATAAGCCAACTTGACTCAATGTCATCAATCCCATGACAATATAGGAGAATACACCTAACCACATTGAAGCAAAAATAACAATAAAAAATAAAATATGAATAAAAATAAGAGATCTATTTTTAATACATCGATATACATAATAACAAATCAGCAATAAGAAAAATAAAGTAAAAATCATCATATCTAAGTTACTTGTTTGAATTGTCATTGTAAGATTAAAAGCATCTTCATACTTGATATTATATAAATGAATAATACATTGTACTAAACCTAACAATCCTCGATAAATAAACGGTATAAATAAAATGATCACTATAAGTGCTATGACAGAAATCATGATTTTACTTTTTTTACTATGCATCATATAGTCTATTAAAGTATAAAGACTCAAAATAGCTAAAGAAATTATTCCTAAATAACTTATGTTTAAACCTGTTATTGACTGATAGAAAAAGAGAAAACCTGCAATCCATATGAGATTTAATATAAAATGATAAATATTAACTTTTTGATTTACAGTCTTCTTTGCATTTTTTGTGAGTAACTGCATGGTTTCCTCCTTTCTTAAATATCAAAATGATATATATTTTGTGTTAAATGAGAACTTGGTAACTCAATAAATTGAACTGTTCCTTTCTTTAATGATTTGACATCATCAATAGAATCTTTAACAGTGATTGCTGTTAAATCCATATCTTGAGATACTACATTTATATCTGAGATAAAATCACCTACAGTAAAATAAAGCATTTTTGAAAAAGGTAATTCATATTGTTCACTTAAAAATAATGGTAGCGTTGTCCCATTATTCTTTTGTAAAGGTGAACATAGCCATAATGTTCTAGCATAATTTAAATCATCTATCCCTAATACCGGTATCCAACTCATTTTTTCACTATGAGATACCACAATATAATGAGGAAGTCCTTGTTGAATCAAGGTCTCACTTAAAGACATTGCATAAGATAGAGCATGAGATAATTTAACAGGATCTAGTTTTTTTTGATGCTGATATAAACCAATATCAACTAACATAACCGTATTAATACTACTATTATGACTTCCTTCTTTTAAAAGCATTTGTTGCATTTTAGCTGATAACTTCCAATGAATATGACGTATATCATCACCATCATGATAATTTCTTAAATCATAAATATCACTCATGTCAAATCCTTTTTGTAGTAAATAATCATGATTCCCCTCTTTAAAATAAGATAAATCTTTTTTTCTTGTCATATCTATTTTTAATTTTTCAGGAATAATCGTCATATTTTGCCTTTGGCTAAAAGGAAAACGAATACGGCATAGACCAAATAAATCATAAAAATAGACTTCTTTACATGTCATGGTTACATCGCCACAAAGTTTTGCTTTAAATGAACAAGGAATTTGAGTTGAATGACGGTTTAAGTTTTGATGATAATGGAATGTACGACAATCATCAAAAACAATATTATGATAAGCAATATTAAACTCAACACTTCCTATAGCAAAAAGAGTTGTACTTATCACTTCTAAATATAAATGAATATCTTCATCAACCCAGCCATTAGAATCACCTAAATAATGAATTGAAATATGATTTAAATCATATTTCAATAACATATATAATAAAATTGGAAATATGGCTTCTATGATAAGCAAAGCTATAAAATATCGATATTGGCTATAAATCATAGCACTGAGAGTAAAAAGAACAATCATTCCATATAAAATTCTTGCTTTTTTCATCTTAAACTCTTTCTAATTGTGGTGCTTTAATGTCTTCTAAAATACTTTGTAAAATTTTATCAGCATCAATTCCTTCAACTCTTGCTTGTGGTTTTAAAATAAGACGATGAGCACAAACATCTTTAAAAATAGCTTGTACATCTTCAGGGTTGACATATGTTCTTTCTTTAATAATAGCGTGCGCTTTAGCCATTTGTGTAAGAGCCAAAACACCACGTGGTGAAACACCTAATTCAACGTAGGGTGATTTTCTTGTTTCTTCACATAAGCGAATGAGATATTTTAAAACATCATCTTGTATATGGATCGAAGTTAAGTAATTTTGTACTTCCATCATATCTTCTTTAGAAGCGACGGGTTGAATATGATCCAAAGGATTATCATAACGATGTGCTTTAATAATATTCATTTGATGTTGTAAATCTGGATAACCAATGGATAAACGAATCATAAAACGGTCTAATTGAGACTCTGGTAATGGTTGCGTTCCTGCTGCCCCATATGGGTTTTGTGTTGCTATACAAATAAAAGGATAAGGCAAATCATAAGTTATTCCATCAACAGTTACACGTTTTTCTTCCATTGCTTCAAGTAAGGCTGCTTGCGTCTTTGGTGAAGTACGATTTATTTCATCAGCTAATAATAAGTTACAATGAACAGCTCCAGGTCGATATTCAAAATTATTTGTTTTATTATTTAAAATAGAAAAACCAGTAATATCAGAAGGTAATGTATCCGTAGTAAACTGAATTCTTTTATAGTCCATACCTAAAGCCTTAGAAAAAGCTAAGGCTAATGTTGTTTTACCAGTACCAGGACTATCTTCTAACAAAATATGACCTCCAGCATAAATAGTCATTAAAACTTTTTCTATAATATCATCTTTCCCTATAAATGCTTTCGCTACTTCTTTAATAATATATCTTGATTGTTCAATAATCATTCTATTTCCCCCTCATTACTTTCCTCTTCATTATTTTCTACCTGACTATTTTGATTTGTTTCAGTTTCTTGATTTTCATCTGGTTTGGAAGATTCTTGATTTTCTGGTACAGATTCTTCAACAGGTACTTGTGGTACAACTTGTTGATCATTATCTGGTTGTTGATTAGTTTGTGGTTTATAACCAAACATGATTTGTAACATAGAAACAGCTTCATTTAATTTATCCATATCATCAGGAAAGAAAAGTTCATTTCCAAAAGGAACGCCAGCAAATAAATATTTCCAACTTTCAATATAAATTTCTTCATTGCCAGCTGCGCTATTTTGAAGTAATATTTTTATATTTTCTTGAGATATATGAGAATTAAATGAAAATGGTAAAGTTGGTGTATTAACCCATAAATCTATAATTTGATCAGAATTAAAGACAACTTCTTTTAAAGTATCTGTTCCATAAAAGGCATCAGTATCTATAGAAGAACTCCAAATCCATGAGTATTCTTGTGGGAAAATAACTTTTTCAATTTGAGTATTCGCAAAAGCACCTCCAAATACTTTAGCTAAGCCATCAGGCAATTCTAATGTTCCAGATAATTTTGTATTTTCAAAAGCTTTCGCATCAATAAAATATCCAAGCGAATAAACATGAAGATCAATTTGAGTAATCGGAACATCTTTAAAAGCGCCTTCTAATATTTCAATAACATTTTCTTGAGTCGCTATATGACCATGAACAGTTGTTGTTGCAGCATATAAATAATAGGCTGAAGTACTTCCTTCCCAATCACCATAAAGAATATAGCCTCCACCTTGATAATCGCAAAAATAATGATCACTAAAATTGACATTAACTAATTCAGGATAGCCCTCATTATTTTGAGGAACATACATTAATAAATGACATGTTGGATTATAGTTATTTTCAAATTGAGCCACGTTAGCATTAAATACAACAAATCTTAAATCTCCTGTGTTACTTCCGTTTATCTCTAATCCACCTTCTTCAACAACAATTTGATCTGTTGTATTAGAAACAATTCCTTCTAAAGAATGACATCCATAAAATGCATAGGCATCAATTTTATTTACACTCGCTGGTAGTTCTACATAAGTGAGTTGACTACAATTGCTAAAGGCATTTCTACCTATCTCATTGATTTCTATATCTGATAATGTTTGACTATTAAATTCTTTTAATGAACTAGGTGCATTAAGCAAAGTTGTAACTGTTTGATTATCTTCACTTGTTTTGATAATATCAAAGCCATTCTTTTCATAAAATTCAGATTTTGATTTTATAATTTGATTTTGATATTTTGACCATTGTTTTAAGTATTCTTCATATTGATTTTGTAAAACTTCTATTTTAGCGTCTTGATCTAATCCATCAAATGTATCGCTAGATATATGAGGAATCGTATTTGATAAAAATAATAATTCCTTAATATGACTATCTTTAAAAACTTCTTTACCAAATTTTAATGGAGTAGCATAAGGGAAGATGAGTCTTGATATTTTATCATTATCACTAAATGCATTATCTGCTATTGAAGTCACGGTATTAGGAATAATAATCGTACCTGAAGCCTCTGCCATCGTTCCTACTACTTTTGTATCGTTATCAGATAAAATTAAATCATTTTTAACTTCATAATCACTGAAATCTAGCGTTTCACCATATAAAAATACATTATGGGCATTACTATAACCGTAACGATAATAATCTAAATAGTATTTATCTTTTACATTGATTGTTGTAAACATAGATTGAATTTGACTTAAAAAACTTGTATCTTTAATTTTTAATGGTCCATCAAAATAAAGAGACCATACACATGGATAAACCTCTTTAATGTCTTTTACTGATTCAGGTATCGAAATTTCATCATGACATGGCATATAAATGATGGTTTCTTGGTTTTTATCCATAAGCAAGCCATCAAAAGAACTGTATTGTTCATTACGATGATCTACTTTAAATTGACCATTTACATTTAAAGTCGTTGTTTTAAAATCAACTTTATTGATACTAGAAGAAATATAAAAATCACCATTTACATCAATAGTCTGATTTCCTTCTAAACAAATCTCATCAATACTACTAGGAATTGATATATCATCATAGGTTCTTTCACCATCTATTCCAGTCAGTACATAATGATATAGCAATCCACTTCTTTTTAACTCTACTTCAAATCCTGCAGGAATATCTTCTAATTCTAAAGGGTAAAGTTCAACTCTTCCTTTTTGATTTGTAGAATATTGATGTGCTAAAGGTTCACCATCTTTTTTATTTGACCATCCTGAAAACAACTTAGATACAGAAGATTGATCATCAATCATGACATTATAATATTTTCTTAAGTCTTCACTTTGTCCTTCCTTTAAATAAAAGTGTCCTGCTTCTTGATTATCATAATTAAGTAAAGTAACACGTGTATCATATTCTATTTTAAAAGTATGCTTTGCTTCTTGCCATGGTGCATTTACATTTTCTCTAAAACGAAAAGTAGCTGTGAAATCACCAGTAACAATTGTTGGATAATCCACAATTTCAAAGCAATCAGATAATTCAGTAATTCGATAAACCGGTGTATCACCATCTAATACATAAACAACAGAATTACATAATAACTTCCAAGGTGTGATAACACATCCATAATAAAGTGGATCTACTATATCGACCATATCCATTACTGATTCATAATTTGGATTAAAAGTATAACCTTTTGTTGAAGTAGTCGGCTTAAAAGCAGAAACAACACCGATGCTTGAAAAAGGATCATCTGGTAATTGATACTGCGTATCTTTATCAACATAATCATCTTTTTTGGTTGTGTCATTTCCATTATTCGATTGACCATTATTACTTCCATTACCACTACTACCATTATTGGCTATATCCCCAGGTATGATAATCGTCCCGTTTTCTCCTGGAACTAAAATAGTTGAGCCTGATCCAGTACCACCCACTGTTGATTGACTACCACTACTATTAATAAGATAATTAGGGTTTTGATTACTTTTAAATGGTTGAGCAGCATTTTGGAATAAATAACCTGATTGATTATCTTGATTATTCATTGCATCATTTGACTGATTATTATTTTTATAAATATCTTGGTTCCCATTTTGATTTTGATCTAGTGTTTGTTGTTGATGATTAAAAACAACTTGATTTCCCTTAAAAGACTGATTACTTAAAGCGTTCGGATTAAAAACTAATCCATTTTGATAAAGATGATATGCAGAAAAGGCACATGAAAGAGAAATAACACTAGAAACAATAATTTTAGATGTATTTTTAGGATTAAATTTCATATTCATCACCTCTTCCATTAAAAAAATCTTCTAATTCTTCAGCCATTTGCTCAAAATCAATTGGTTTTGAAAAATGACCATTCATGCCAATTTTTTTAGAATAACGCTTATTTTCAACATAAGCATCTGCTGATAAAGCAAAAATAGGTACAGTTTTAGCATCTTGTCGTGCTAATTTTCTTATTTCTTGTGTTGCTTGATAACCATCCATTTCCGGCATATGAATATCCATTAAAATAAAGTCATAATAACCAGGATGATGATTCTCAAATTGTTCTATAGCTTGTTTTCCTGTCTGAACATGTTCTACATAAGCACCTTTTTGTTCAAGAACACTTAAACAAATTTCTGCGTTAATTTCATTATCTTCAGCTAATAAAATAGTCTTACCTGCATAAGTAAAAGGAATATGTTCCTTACCAACCTGTGGTTTATCTTCTATTTCTACTTGATTACTTGCGATTGGTAAATCTAAAAAGACTGTAAAGTCTGTTCCTTGTCCTTGTAAGCTTTCAACAATAATTTCTCCACCCATTAATCTTACGAGTTGATCAGTAATAGCCATTCCTAACCCTGAACCACCATAGTTTTTACTAATTTCAGCATTTTCTTGTTCAAATGGTTTGAATAAATAATAAATAAAATCTCTTTTCATTCCTTTTCCAGTATCGTGTACTTTCATCATAAAATTAATATTATCTTTTGCTCGATACATTTGTCTAAAAGTAACTTTTATTTCTCCATGTTCAGTAAACTTATAAGCATTGGAAACAAGATTAACTAATATTTGCATAATGCGTAATTCATCACCCATGACATAACGAACATCAAAATCATGATATTCAATGTTAAACTGAATATTTTTTTCTTCAATCATTTTTCTAAATATTGTATTAAGTTGTGATTCAAATTGGTAAATATCTATTGGTTTAACTTCTAATTCTAATTTACCTGCTTCCATTCTAGAAATATCTAAAACTTCATTAATTAATGATAATAAATATTGAGATATTTCTTGTGCTTTATGAATATGATAAGCAGCTTGACCATCTTGACTTACATCATGGTTAGCAAGTGTCAACATACCAATAATCCCATTCATAGGTGTTCTAATTTCATGAGACATTTTAGACAAAAAAGTTGCTTTATAGTCGCTGACTTCATTTGCTCGAACAAGTTGTTGTTTTAAATCATTGATTTCATTTTGATACTTCGTATCATCTCTAAATGAAAGAATCGTGTATTTTTTGTCCTTTGTTATACTTATCGTCAATGTAAAATACTGTTCTGTTCCTTTTTGTTTAAACAAATAAGAAAAAGCGTCTTGATGATTCCACTTTTCAATCCCCTTTTCTAGAGCATATCTATCTTCTTGATTAATGATATTTTCTAAATAATCAACATCATTCTTTAATAAAGATAAATCAACATGAAAAGTATCATCAAACCCATCACTTACCATGATAATTTTAAAATCTTTATTTCTTAATAATATATATTTTTGGCTTTGCTCTTGCTTAAAAATACGACTATAAATATCCTTAACCTGCTTTTCACCACTTCTAAGGTGAAAGAAATGCCATACTAAAATATCAATCGCTAAAACAATAACAACAATAATTATGACAAAAAAGAATATGTTTTGCCCATTTTTTGCAAAATACACAAAAAAATCACTCATTATATTTACCTCATTCCATCACATCTTACCTATATTATATGAAAAAAGCCTACCCTATAGCAAGTAAGCATCAAAATATGAAAAAAGGATTGTGTCAATTGACCACAATCCTTTGTATTTTATTCAACTACATCATGACAACGATGGCATAATTCGCCTTCCATTTCATCTTCATCAAAGTAATTCCAACAACGTGGACATTGATGACCATGGAATTTTTCAACTTGAATATAGCTTGTATCATATTCAGGTAATTCTTTATTATCACTTAATTGTACTTTAGCAACAATAAATAATTGTTTTAAATCATCTGCAAGTTGAGCAACATCTTGGTAACCTTCTTTTAAAGTTAAAGTTACTTTTGCTTCCATATTTGATTTAATAACTTGATCATTTCTTAATCCTTCAAGAGCTCTTAAAACATCTTTTCTCACATCTAAGAATTTGTCAAAATAAGCAAGTACCTCTTCTTCTTGAGGAATATCAAATAATTGATATTTAGGTTCTAGGAAGACACTTTCTGCTTTGTTTTCATCACATGTGAAGTTATCATGTAATTCTTCACTTGTAAAGACTAAGACTGTTGATAATAATTTCATCATTGTTTTAGCATGATGATATAAAACTGTTTGTACTTGTCTTCTTCTTAAAGCATCAGCTTTTTCAATATAAAGAATATCTTTAGTAAAGTCCATATAGAATGAACTTAATGTATTTGTAAAGTAATTTAAGATTTCTTGGTTTGCACTAGCAAAATCATAATTATTGTAAGCTTCATCATAAGCTTTCATTAATTGATTTAATTTAGCTAACATATATTGATCAACACCAGGTAAATCTTTAATATCTACTAAATCACTTTCTTTAAAATCATTTAAGTTACCTAATACAAATCTCATTGTATTTCTAATCTTACGATATCCTTCAGCAATTTGTTTCATGATTTCATCAGAAATACGAACATCTTGTTGGTAAGCAACTGAAGTAGCCCAAAGTCTAACAATATCAGCACCATATTGGTTAACTAATTTAATTGGATCAACTGTATTACCTAATGATTTAGACATTTTATTTCCTTTACCATCTAAAACAAACCCATGAGAAAGAACTGTTTTATATGGTGCTCTACCATGAACTGCAGTACCAATAATTAATGATGAGTTAAACCATCCACGATATTGGTCACTACCTTCAAAGTATAAATCAACAGGATAATCAAATCCTCTTTCTTTCATACATCCAGTATGTGAAGATCCAGAATCAAACCATACATCCATAATATCTTTTTCCTTTTTAAAGATACCATTTGGTGAATGTTCATTTGTGTATCCTTCAGGTAATAAGAATTTTTCATCTTTTTCAAACCAAATATTTGAACCATGTTCTCTGAATAATTCAGAAATACGTTTAAATACAGCTTCATCCATAACTGGAGTTCCATCTTCACAATAGAAAATTGGAATTGGTACACCCCAAGTTCTTTGACGTGAAATACACCAGTCTCCACGATCTTTAATCATATTATAAATACGAATATGACCCCATTCATTTAACCATTGAACATGATCAATTTCATTTAATAATTTATCTCTAATTTTATCAACTGAACAGAACCATTGATCTGTTGCTCTAAAGATAATAGGTTTTTTAGTACGCCAATCATGTGGATAACTATGGGTAATGAATTCAAGTTTTAATAAAACACCTAATTCATCTAATTTCATCGTTACTGTTTTATTGGCATCATCAACATATTGTCCTGCAAGCCATTCACCGCAATCTTCCATCATACGTCCATGTTCATCAACATTACAGTAAATATCTAATCCATATTTTTGACCTACAATAAAGTCGTCCATACCAAATCCAGGAGCAGTATGAACACAACCAGTACCCGCATCAGCAGTAACATGTTCTCCTAAAATAACTAATGATTCACGATCATATAAAGGATGTTGACATGTGATCATTTCTAGGTCGCTACCTTTAAATCTTTGTAAGATTTCTTTTTCTTGTAAACCAAATTTTCCCCATAATGAATCCACTAATTCTTCTAATACAACTAATTTACCTTTTTCACTTTGAACAAGTGCATAAGTATAATTAGGATTTAAACAAATAGCAAGGTTAGCAGGAATTGTCCATGGTGTTGTTGTCCAAATAACAAAACTTGTATCTTGATCTAAAATACCTTTACCATCTTTTACTTGGAATTTAACAAAGATTGTTGGACTCTTTACATCATGATATTCTACTTCTGCTTCAGCAAGTGCTGATTCACTAGATGGTGACCAATATACTGGTTTTAATCCTTTATAGATTAATCCATCCATCGCCATTTTAGCAAAAACATCAATTTGATTTGCTTCAAATTCTGGTAATAAAGTCAAATAAGGATGTTTATAATCTGCAAATGTTCCCATACGGATACATTGTTCCATTTGTTTTTTAACTTGTTCATGTGCATAAACATCACATTTTTTTCTAAAGTCGGCTGTAGACATTTCTTTACGGTTAACCCCTAATTTTTGAATTGCATTTTCAATAGGTAAACCATGAGTATCCCAACCTGGAATATAAGGTGTATAAAAACCATTCATGTTTTTATAACGACAAATAACATCTTTAATTACTTTATTTAACATATGTCCCATATGCATATTTCCATTTGCATAAGGAGGACCATCATGAAAAATAAAACTTTCTTTTCCTTCGTTTTGTTGAATTACTTTGTTATACATGTCTGTTTCTTGCCAGCGTTCAACGTATTTAGGTTCTTTTTTAGGCAAGTTTCCACGCATTTCAAAGCTTGTTTTTGGCATTAATAATGTGTCTTTGTAATTCATTGTTTTCTCCCTTTCCAAAATAAAAAAACACATCATCCTAAGGACGATGTGATCGCGGTACCACCTTAATTCGTATTTTCATACGCACTCTATCTTAACGCGATTAACGGCGACTTCTACTTGATTCAAAGTGCTACTCCAGAGTGATTCATTATAACGCTCATTACTGATTTTCACCAACCATCAGTTCTCTACAAACTCCTGTTATAAACTATCTCCTTCATCGTATTTATCATTTTTTAGATCTTCATTTATTAAGTTATAAACTTCAGAATGATCAATTGACTCAAGGATATCTTTTGACATCTGTTCAACTGAAGCTCTAAATCGAATAGCTTGTGATTTAAAATCACTCATTTCATCAGATAATGATCGAACATATTCTAATGATTCGCTCAGTATCATATTAGCATTCTTTTTCGCTTTGTCAATAAGTTCACTCGCTTCTTTTAATGCTAAACGGGCAATTTCTTCATTGGTCTGTTCTTGAATATTGACACGATGTTGTAATAAAGAATTTTGTTCTTTTAAATGTTGATATTGTTCGTTAAGACTTGTTAACTGACTTTCAAGATCTTGTATTTGTTTTTGATTAGATTCTAATAAAGCATCTACAGTATTGATGTCATAACCTCTAAACTGCTTTTTAATATCACTCATCGTATCACTCCTTATTTATAAAAATATCCCTCTACTACGTAATTATTTGATCTCGTTTGTCTATGACAATCTACAAACTTGACTCTTCCATGCCCTTTAAAGGATATTATATCACTATTATTACACAAATAATTTATTTGTTCAACCGGTTTATGATTAACTTTTACATAACCTGCTCTTATATAATCTGCTGCTTTGGTCCTAGGAATTTTATAAAAGCTAGATATAATTTTATCTAATCTTAAAGATGAAACAATAAAAGATTTAACAAGATATTGATTTTGAATTTCTACAGGGTCAGTATAAACATGTAAATGGACATGACTATGTTTAATAGTTGTTAAATTAGCACTTAAATAGGGATATAGATTTTTTTCAATCGCAATATAAAATCCATCTTGTTGACTTGCTATATCGCCAAATAATTCTCTTTTAATACCAAGTGACATCACTGCTCCTAAGACATCTCGATGTGTTAATTTTTCAAATTTTTGTTGGTATTGAATTTGCAACACAATAATTTCAAAATCATCTTTTTCTATTTCATAGAAATCAGGAGCAATAATCATTCTTTGACTTTCATTATTTAAAAAGCCACCAAAAGCTAAAACTTGCAGTTCATCACTTTGACCGATAATACTTCTTACAATTGATTGATGATAAGGATCTAGAAAAGAGGTAAGAATAAGTCTTTGTTTATAAAGGGCTTGGTCTTTATATTCAAGTACTTTTTTAACAAAAACTTCTTCACCTTTAAAATGTTCTAACATGAAAAAGAGTATTAGCTAAGCTAATACACTATTCTTCAATTTCATCTTCATCTAAATCAATTGTTCCAGCAACCCCAATATTACGAGGTGTACATAAGAAAATTTTAGGTCCAATTCTTTGAATATCACCTTCGATTGCATAGATAACACCACTTAAGAAATCAACAACACGTTTTGCTTGATCTTTTTGTAAACGATGTAAATTCACAACGGCTGCTTTCTTTTGTTTTAAATAATTAGCAATTTCTTGAGTTTCCCCATATGCACGAGGTTCAAATAAAACTAAATGACTATCTTTATTAGCGTTTAAAGCTTTAACAGCTTCACTTGCTTTTGAAAATTTTGCTTGTTCAAATAAACTTGTTTTTGGATCAGTATCGACTTCTGTTTCCCCATATTCTTCAGTTTCGTCGCCTTCTTCTTCAAAAAACCATCTTTTTACTTTATCCATGAAGTGCTCCTCCTTTATGTTTACTTCTACATTATATCACAAGACACAAATAATAAAAAGGTGTCACATTTCAATATTTACAAGAATCACATCCCCACCAAATGATAAAACACATTCAACTGGAATAATGAGACAAGGTGGTTCTTTAAAAAAACAAAAAAAACGAAAAATATTCATTTTTTCAACAATAATTGCTTCAATACATTTACTGCTCCAACATATCTCTATATCACTCACATACCCAATTTTTTTACCATCACAGACATTTACAACTTCTTTTGTTTGCATTTTAACAAATCGCATGATATCACCAATACAAAATATGCTTTAATTCAACATTTTATGTAACAATTCTATCGCCTTTTTTTCTATTCTCGATACTTGTGCTTGAGAAATATTCATTTCTCTTGCGATTTCACTTTGTGACATACCTAAAAAATACCTTTGATTAATAATTTTTCTTTGTTTTACATTTAATTGATTTAAAGCATTCATTAAATCTAAATGACTATGATAAAGCTGCATTTGTTGAGGATTTAAAGTAATAGAATCTACTAACTTTAAATCATCTTCATCATTTGATAATTGATCTTCTAAAGAAGAAACATGATGGGTTGATAGTAAAGCATCAATAATATCATTTCGAGAAACATGTAAATGTTGTACTAATTGATCTATAGTCGGTTCTTTTTGATGATAAGTTATATATTCATCTTTATATTTTAATACTTTATAGGCTAAGTCTTTTAATGTTCTCGATACCCTTATAGGGGCATTATCTCTTAAAAAGCGTTTCATTTCTCCAATAATTAAAGGGACAGCATAAGTTGAAAACTGTAATTGATAGCTTGTATCAAAATGATCAATAGCTTTGATTAAACCAATGATGCCAACTTGAAATAAATCCTGTGAAAATTCACTTTTTTGATAGAAACGTTTCGTCATTGATATGACTAATTTTAAATTATCAATGACGAGACGTTCTTTAATCATTGGATCATGATTTTCTTGGTATTGATCAATCAGTGTATACGTTTCTTTCGTTGTCAATTTGTCAAGTTCAGGCACATTTTGTAAATAAATTTGTCCATTCATTATCATCACCAATCATATTTTGAGCCTTTTTGACAATTCTATACTTTTATTTTGTTTCGTTATAATTTAATTGTTGTCTTAATTTTTTGATAATTTTCTTTTCTAAACGAGAAATATAAGATTGTGATATTCCCATTAATGAAGCGACATCTTTTTGAGTAAGTTCATCTTGGTTACTTAAGCCATATCTTAAAATCAAAATTTCTTTTTCTCGATCATTGAGATCTTTTAAAGCATCATAAAACATCTTTTTTTGATCACTTTTTAAAATTTCTTGTTCTATTAAATCATCATCAGTTCCAACAATATCACTTAGTAAAAGTTCATTACCATCATAATCAACATTTAAAGGTTCATCTAAAGATATTTCATATCTTAATTTATTATTTTTTCTTAAAAACATTAAAATTTCATTTTCAATACAACGTGATGCATAAGTAGCAAGCTTAATATTTTTATCACTTTTAAAAGTATTGATTGCTTTAACTAATCCTATCGTACCAATGCTTATTAAATCCTCAATATGACCTGAATTATTATGATCATATCTTTTAGCCACATAAACAACTAACCGTAAATTATGTTCAATTAGCTGATCTCTTGCATATAAGTCACCTTGTTCTGCTTTTAAAATCATGTCTAATTCTTCTTTTCCTTTAAGCGGTGCCGGTAAGATATCACGATGACCAATATAATATAAAAATGTATGATGATTTATTAATTCCCTAAGCCATTTCCACATCATAAGATTCCTCCCATCAATTGTTTATTTAATAAACAATCATATTGAATCTGACTTATTATGCCTGCATAAATATGATTTAATCGTTGATGATTAATAGTAAGTGTATCAATCATAATAATTTCTATCTCTAAATGGGTTGGTGAAGTAATCAGCAAATGATCAATAACCTGATATTCTTTTAAGATTTCTTTTTTTATAATAATTAAAGGAAACCCATGATAATAAGTCTCATTTCCAGTATCTAAAAAACCTGTTATTTGGTATTGATGATGAAGATACTCCATTTTCATTTGATAACAAAAACGTTGATTCGTTAATTTCTTTTTCAAATAAAAACAATATATTCCTTGAATCATAGAAAAAAACAAACCAACCACAAATAAACTCATTGCATAATAAGTAGTGGGAATAATCAAGATGCTATGATATATAAAACCATCTTCAACAAGTTCTTTTATAAAATATAAAACAGAAAAATAGAGAGTTAAAAAAGTAGGATAATATAAAAAAAGTTGTTTTTTAAATAAAAAAGCAAATATGATAAGCCATATTATTAAGGGGACAATTTTATATAAATCAATATATATCATCATTAATGAGAGATTACATATAAAACTATAGCCACATATTCTTTTAAAAGACCAATTTAAATTTAATAACATGATCATCATTTCAAAAACAATCATTAAAACAATTAAATTAATCAAGTAGGTAATTTCTATATATACATCCATCTTGACACCCCTTATTATCATAGCTTGATTGTAATAAAAAGGATGTCGTATTAAAGATAGAATATTAAAATTCATTTACTTAAAAAGCATTCCAAATTGGAATGCCTTCTTTTTAGTTCGCATTTTTTCAATGTTACATTAAATTGGTAGCGTACACCGCTTTTTTAGTTCCCACTTGGTTATGGTGGGGTACACCGCTTTTTTAGCTCCCACTTAGTTATGGTAGGGTACACCGCTTTTTGATGGAAAACCACCTACAGTCAGTATATTACCATAACGGAAAAATAATTCAATATTCAAATAATGAATATGATCGTTTGCCTTTATTCTTTATCCACTTCAACAAGATAACATTGTTTTTTATGAAAAGAGATACCATATCCTTTTACATTTGGATATCCATCATTAATCACTTCATCCATATATCTTTGTTCAACGATTTGTTTTGCCCCTTCTTTTGCATCTTTAATCAAGTCTTTCACTCGACTAGAATGTTTACATTCTAATATAAGTGCTATTTGAAATATTTGTCTTGGTAATATGCATATATCAAACCGTCCATTCATTGCTTCTCTATTTGATTTTAACATCTTTCCACTAAATAATCCTACTAAAAATCCATGATAGAAACTTTCCTCGTTATCATAATAACTAATACTTCTAGATAAAATATCATTTAACAATTCATTTGCTTCTCGTATTTGACCATTCATAAGCATTTGATAAAGTTCATTCTTTCTACTGCTTGTATAGTCTTCAAAATAACTCATAAATGACTGTTTATAAATTTCATAGACTTCTTTATTAGGAATCACTAATTGATACTGATTTTCTCCTAAATTCTTAATGACTTTTAAATATCCTGTAAGTAATAAAAAACTGTATACATTATTAATATTATCCATTTCTCGATATGTCAGTTCTGGTTTAATATACTTCGTTAATGCATGTCCTTGAATAAGTTGTTCAAATTCATTATGAAGTTCATCATCACCATTTTGAATATAATTGATTACCAAGTCATTACTGCTCGTATTAGCCCAAAATGATGCAGGTTTGAAACAAGCATCATATATCTTGTTTTTTACATAAGTTAGCGTACTCCATGGATTGTATATTTCTAAATTTCCAAACAAATAGCCATCATACCATTCTTTAACTTCGTCCATATACGAAGATAAGTGATAGTCTTTTAATAACTGTTTCACTTCTCTTTCAGTAAAACCAAAATATTCATTACTGATATTATTTAAAATAGAATAAGAACTAAAATTATTTAATCCCGTAAAGATACTTTCTTTAGAAATACGTAAACATCCGGTCATAATCCCCTTTTCTAAGGCATCGTTTGTTTTTAAAGCCATCGAAAAGACATTTCTTAAAAAGTTAACCATATCCTCATAGTAGTTGTTTTGATAAGCTGATTGTAATGGAACATCATATTCATCAATAAGAATGATGACTTTTTGATGATAATATTTACGAAGATAATATGAAATGTTAAATAATGCACTTTCTAATTCATCATCACACATTTTATTATCAACATATCTTTGAAACAATTCTTTTTCAGAACCCAATAAATCATCACCATCAAGTAATTCAAGATAGTTTTTCGCACATAAACAAATAATTTCTTTAAATCTAATCATTTGTCCTTCATAAGAATTATTTTTCATATCTTTTAAAGAGATAAAAATAACAGGATATTGATTTTGATGCTTTAGTGCATCTTTGTTTTTTGAAATATTTAAGTTATCAAACAAATAAGCATTTTCTTTTTCTTTGATAGAAAAGAAATAATAAAGCATCGACATATTAAGAGTCTTACCAAATCTTCTTGGTCTAGTATATAAAACAACCTGTTCATTTAAAACATTACTTATAAGATCTGTTTTATCTACATAGTATGCATCTTTGTCAATCATGTCTTTAAAGTTTTCAATTCCTGTAGGGACTAATTTCATACAATCAACTCTCTTTCCTATTTGTATTATACCCTATGTATTTATTCCTTTTCAATTCATAAATATGCGTCTTTTCCTCACAACTAAAAAGAGCAATACTTATTGCCCCTTTGATTCATAACTAATATATGATGGTAAAAACATATACGTATCATCATTGATTTTAATATCTTGATATTGTAAAACATAACATAGTCCAGATATAAAATCTAATGCTCTTTTAATAACATTGTCGTTAAAAGTACAGACAATAATTTTATGATTTTTAAAATCATCACCAATACTATCTAATTGATCTATATTACTGACATTCCATCGTACAACTTCATTTTTGATTTGATGACTCTCTTGTTGATTATCTTCGCCACTTTCATCAAATAACCAGCTTTTTATATTTTCTAGCATATCTTTCACCTCAACATTATTGTACCTTAAATTTTAAGAAATGTTCACTAAAAAAATAAATTAAGCAAAAACCAGAGTAAAAACTCTGGTCTATTTTGATTCAATGATAGCATCCATTACACTATTTCTAAAAGATCCTCTTTCAAGTGCTTTTACACCTTTAATCGTAATCCCACCTGGTGAACATACCTGATCTTTTAAAACACCTGGATGTAGTTTTGTTTCTTTAACCATATCAGCACTTCCAAGTACCATTTGACTTGCAAGACGATAAGCAAGATCTCTTGGTAATCCTTGCAAAACAGCACCATCAGCCAAAGCTTCAATAAACATATAAACAAATGCCGGACCACAACCAGTTAAAGCACCAGCTCCTACCATGTAATGATTTTCAATTACTTCTACTTCTCCGATACTTTCAAACATCTTACAAGCAAAATCGAATTCTTCTTTTGTAAGTGAATTTGTTTTTTCAAACAATGTCATCCCTTGTAACACTTTTGCAGGTGTATTTGGCATAATTGTAAGATGATGTGTCCCTGGCATTAATTGTTCATAACGATCATAGCTATAACCTGATACAATTGAAATAATTGGTTTGTTGCCAACATCATTTTTAATTTTATCCATTACTGATTCTACAACCTGTGGTTTAACTGCCATAACAATCACATCACATGTTTTAACAATTTCAAGTTCACTTTTCGTTGGATTAATTTGATAATCTTGTTTCATTTGATCAAGTTTTGTTTGATCAATATCATACGCATAAACAAGATTTCCTTCAATAAACCCACTTTTTACAATACCACTGGCAATTGCTCCAGCCATATTCCCCATTCCTATAAATCCTACTGTTTTCATTAATATATCCTCCTTTTAAAAAAATAAGCTAACGTTGTTAGCTTATTTAAATTCTTCTATTTTTAATAAATGCTGGTGGAAAATCATCGTCTTCATCTTCCACATCATCATTTGAACCAAAAGAAGTAAATGATGATCCATCATCAGATGAAATAATAGATGGTTGTACTTGAACATCATCTTTTTCATCTTCAAATCCTGTAGCAATAACAGTAACAATAATATCATCATCAAGATTTTCATTAATAGCAATACCTAAATAAGTATTAATATCATCACCAACTTCTTGAGTAATTGTTTCAAGAGCAATATTAGCATCAAATAATGAAATATTAGGTCCACCAGTAACATTAATAATAGCATCTTTAGCACCTGCTACAGATACTTCTAATAAAGGTGAAGAAATAGCACGTTTTGCTGCTTCTTTAGCTTTATCATCACCTGATGACATACCAATACCAATTAATGCATTTCCTCTATTTTTCATAACCGCACAAACATCAGCGAAATCAAGATTAATGAATGCTGGTACAGCAATTAAATCAGTAATAGTTTGAACACCTTGACGCAATACATTATCAGCTTCTCTAAAAGCTTCTTGCATTGGTCTGCCACCGATAAGTTGTAATAAACGATCATTTGATACCACAATAATACTATCTACATTAGCACGTAATTCATCAATTCCAGCAATAGATTGTTTTTTACGTTTCATACCTTCAAAGGTAAAAGGTTTAGTAATAACCCCAACAGTTAACGCTCCAATTTCACGAGCAATTTTTGCGAACACAGGTGCAGCACCGGTACCAGTTCCACCACCCATACCAGCAGCGATAAAGACCATATCAGCACCTTCAAGCACTTTTCTAATTTCAGCTTCTGATTCTAAAGCAGCTTTTTTCCCAACTTCTGGATTTCCACCTGCTCCTAATCCTTTAGTTAAATCTTTACCTAAAACAATTTTATTTTCTACTGGCGAACGGCGAAGAACTTGAACATCTGTATTAGCTACATAAAATTCAACACCTCTTACTCCTTCTTCTACCATTCTATTTACAGCGTTATTTCCACCGCCACCAACACCGATGACTTTTATTTTTGCAACTTGTTCAAAATCTAATTCTTCATTCATTCGTTTATCCTCGCTTTTTATATTAATCTTCTTCACTAAAGAAAGTGTCTAATAATTTATTAAATCTTGATGTATTTTTAACATCGTGATGTCTATCCTTGTTCTTTGTTAAACCTTTTAATCGCATTGACATTGTCGCTGATACATCGGGTAAAACTAATGATCGATCATAAGGTCCTAATACTTTAGCACGATCCATCATATAAAAAATCATTCCTACTGATGAAACAAATGCCATATCACGAATACCTATAATATCAGGTCGATAAAGTCTAACTGGCGCTTCAAGAACCTCTCCAGCAATTTGATCTAAAAGTTCAAGTTCTCCACCACCACCAACAATTAAAGTCTCATAAGTACGATTATCATCAATAATCTTAATCTTTTCTTTAATCACATTAAGGACCTCAACTGCTGTATCTGCTAGTATTTTAGCTAAATCTTTTTGAGTGTAGTCTTTTCTGCCATCACGCATATATGTTGTATGAATAATATCTTCTTGTCCAATTGTATAATCTAATGAACCATATTTAATCTTGTAAGTTTCTGCTTGATTCATTGATATTTGGAAATTTTGAGCAATACTACGTGTAAAATCATATCCCCCAACCGGACAAACTGTTAAATATTTTAAATACCCATCTTTATAAAATGAGATTGTTGATGTTTTATATCCCATATCAATTAATAAAGCCCCTTCTTGTAAGTAAACTGCATCAAAGGCTTCTTTAGCACAAGAATAAGCATTAATGCAAATTTCAATAACTTCTAAACCTGCTTTTTCTACTGCTGCCAAATAAGGATATAAAAGTTGTTTTTGTGTTGTCATGACTAAAGCATCAACAATTAAATTTCTAGATGTTTTACCTATTGGGGCTGTCGTTGTTGCCCCACTATCACTATGGAATCTCACTGGTACAACCGATACCACTTCTTCTTCCTTAGATCTTTTAAATTTAGTTGCAAGTTTTAACACTCTGACAACATCTTCACATGTAACTTTGGCACCTTCATTCAAAGAAATACTACTATCACTTTGATAAAGTTTCGATTTAATCGTTGGAATATTCAATCCCACCGCTTTGATATCACATTCAAGAAATTCATTAGCTTCTTGAACAAGTTTTTGAATATCACGAATTAAAAAACGATCATCTTCAACAATGCCTTTTTTTACTCCATGACTTGGTAATTTTTTTGCGAACAATACATTCAAATTAGAATTGACAACTTCGCCAACTAATAATTCTATTGTTGCACTACCAATATCTAAAACTGCATATATATCTTCCACATCAATCTCCCCTTGTTACATATATATAAATAATAGCATAAAAGTCATGATAATTAAAGGCTTCTTTTATCATGACTTCATACTTTTTTATTGATTTACATAGACATTTCGACCTAGAAAATCATAATGTTTTGCATCTGGATATTTTTTTATAACTAAATAATAATTATTTGATGTAAGTTGTTTTTCCATTTGGTCAATTCTTACATAAAATATTTTTCCATCATCCAATTCTAACTGACATTTATCTGGATCATTAGATTCTTTAAGTAACGTGATAGCAGAAATACGATTTCTCACTACCGAAGAGATTTTTTTATAATTTTTAGCAAATCTTACTAATGTATCTTCATCAAATTCTAAGGCTTCCGGACAACGTTGAACATAACTTAGCCAAGATTGATTTTCATCTTTAATCACTTTTCCTGTTTCATCAACGATATACAATACATTATTCATCTTTGCGTATGTAAGTGGTTGTGATTCAACAATATCAATATCAACATGCCCTAATAAAGATTTTTTTACATTTGCCTTTTTAACAAAATCTAATTTTTCTATTTCTTTTTCTGTTTGTCGACAACTCATAGAAAAAATAAATGTTTTTTTCTTTTGTACAGAGATATTTTTTAAAATATAGTCAGTAGAAACCCTTTCATTTCCAGTGACATCAATTGATTTAATCTTACTATAATCACTCATCAAAAAAGCAACAAAAGCAACAATTATAATCAATAAAGCCAAAGCTCTACGTCTTCTTTTTTTCTTTTTGTTTCTTATTTTTCGACGCATTGTTTGTACTTGATTATAATCATGTTCATTATAAATGACTTTTTGTTTTTGCTTTTTCATTAGTCTTGCCAATTAATAAAACATACTTCTGGTTTTAAAGTGATTCCAAATTGTTCTTGAACAATTTGTTGAACATAGAAAATTAAATCATGAATATCTTTAGCACTAGCATAACCATTATTAACGATAAAGTTAGAATGTTTAGGTGAAACCTGAGCCCCACCAATCTCATATCCTCTCAGCCCTGCATCATCAATATATTTCCAAGCACTTCCTTCTACCGGGTTTCTAAAGACACTTCCCGCACAAGGAAAATTCCATGGCTGTGAGGACATTCTTCTTTCTTTACGCTTATCTAATAAAGCTGTAATTTCACTTACATCTTTTGTTTCTAATTCAAATTCTACTTCTAAAACAATCCATTTCTTTTGATCTTGTAAGATTGAATAACGATAACCAAAGTGCATTTGTTCCTTAGTTAACGTCACTGTTTCTAAATGCTCATTTAAGATTGTTACTTTTTTAATAACATGCGATAATTGTGATTTATAGGCTCCGGCATTCATATAAACACCACCACCAATATTACCAGGTATTCCACCCATAAATTCAAAACCACTCAAGCCAACTTTAGCACATTCATAGGCTAGTTTAATCATAGAAACTCCACATTGTGCTTTAACAACATTTCCATTGATTGTGTATTGTTTAAAATAATCATTTAAAGAAACAATAATACCATCAAAGCTTTTATCTGAAAACAATAAATTAGAGCCTCTACCAATAACAAATAAACGAATACGATGTTTACGACAATACTTAATAATATTTCTAAGTGCTTGAATATCTTTAACTTTAATAAAGATTTTAGCAGGTCCTCCTACTTTATAAGTCGTATGTTTATAAAGGGGTTCATCTTGTAAAATATCACCTACATCTAATGCTTTTAAATCTTCATAATATTTTTCAAATTTTAATTTATTCATTTAATAACTCCTTAATTACACGATACATGTCATGACAAGCTTGTGGTTTCCCTATCTTTTTAGCGTTTTGTTTTAATGAATCAAGCGTCACTTGATTCCCCATAACTTCATCTATTAATGAAACAAATGCTTGGGCATTTAAATCTTTCTCTAAAATCATTTTGGCTGCATCCTGTTGAACTAATTCTAAAGCATTGTATTCTTGATGATTAGCAGCAACATAAGGACTTGGAATCAAAATGGCAGGAACCCCAATTGCTGTAATTTCCGCAATAGTACTGGCTCCAGCACGAGAAACAATCAAATCTGTATGATTAAGTAAGGATGGCATATCATCTACATAAGGTACCATTTTTACATGATCATTTTGATATTGCTTCATATCTTCATAAAAAGGTTTCCCAGTAACATATAAAACTTGATAATCTTTTTGTTCAAATAATGGCATGGCTTCCTTCATAGCATCATTGACACTTCTTGAACCAAGCGATCCCATAACAATGGTAATTAACTTTTTGTTAGGATCTAATTGATATTTATCATAAATATCATGAGGCTCTATCTCACTTACTACAGTTGCTCTTGGATTTCCTAATAATAAGGTTTTATCATGAGGAAATGCTTGATAGGCCTTTTGATAACAACAAATTATTTTATCTACTTTTTTAATTAAGATTTTATTTGTTAAACCAATAATAGAATTTTGTTCATGAATTAAAGTTTTAATCTTTAATGAACAAGCTGCTTCAACAGCACTAGCACTTGGATAACCACCAAAACCAACAACAATATCTGGTTTAAATTTCTTTACTACTTTTTTAGCTTCACCAATTGATTTAATAAACAACAAAGCTGATTTTGCTTTTTGAATAGGATTACCAACTAATCCTTTTACATTTAAACCAACATAAGGATATCCCATTTGTGGTACAACTTGTGATTCTAAACGGTCTTTTGTCCCAATAAATAAAAACTCACTATCGGGTTCTTGTTTTTTTATATATTCAACTAAGGCTAAAGCTGGATATAAATGTCCTCCAGTTCCACCTGCAGCTACGATTACTTTCATATTTTTCACTCCTCGTTGTCATTATAACCTATTTATATTGATTTTGAAATATTTAATAATATTCCAATTTCTACAAGCGTCACTACTAATGAAGTTCCTCCATAAGACATCAATGGTAAAGTGACACCTGTCACTTTACCTTAGTGATATAAGGACTCATATCTACCTTAAAATAGATATAAATATGTCTATTTTTATCTACTTCTATCTTGTCAATAATTTGAAAAAGTAATTCATGATCAACTATTTGAAAAGTCATAAATTGTTTAATTAATTCTTGATACCTTTTAATTGGAAATGAATGATAACTCTTTTGTAATTGAACTTGTTGTTTTATTAAAGACAATAAAGTATCTTGATATTTTGCAGATAAAAGTTGATATTGTTTTAAAGAAATAACTTGATTTAATTTATCTTCATAGAGTTGACTTAATATATTTTGAGTTTTTATTATATCCTTTTTTAATTGATGTGCAAGAGTAAGTTGTTGATTATTTTGTTGATCAAACATCTTTTTTATTTGTTTTAATAAAGATTCTTCTTGATAATGTTCATAAAATTGTTTTCCAACATCCTTTAAAAATGTGAGTATATGATTTTCTAGTATTTGATAATTAAAGCTATGACTACAACAAAGTTGCTGACGACTATATTTTGTATAGTAATTACATTGTACCATGAGTTGCTTTTGTTTTTGATGTATACTCATGTGATGTTTACATTCAAAACAATAAATCAACCCTTGAAATAAATAACGATTGTTTTTATTCCGATACTTTTTACTTTGATTTAAAATTCTTTGTGCTTGATTATACAATTCTTGAGATATGATCGCCTCGTGTGTATTTTTTACAATGATCCATTTATCTTCAGGAAGTGTCATCAGCTTTTTAGAATGATAACTCACCTTTTTCCATCTTCCTTGTACCATATGTCCTAAATACATCTGATTTCTACCTATTTCACGAACTGTTTGACTACTCCAAGTTCCCCCTTCTTTACTTACAGGAATTCTCTTTTTTTGATAAATCGAAGGAATCGTTACTTGTAAATTTGTCAATCTTCTTGCAATTTGGGTTGTCCCTATACCTTGTGATAACCAAATAAAAATCATTTTAACATAACATGATACTTGTTTATCAATGATTAAATGATGATGATTTCTCGGATCTTTTATATAGCCGTACTTTGCTTTTGAAGCAATATACTCACCCCTTTCTCTTTTAACATCAAAAGCCATTCGTATCTTTTTAGAAGTATCCCGTAAATATAAATCATTAACACTTAACCTTAAAGCTAACATTTCATCACCCACATGTGAATCATAATGGTCACTGATGGCGATAAAACGAATTCCTTTTATCAAAAAGTAATCTTCAATATATAAACCTGTTTCATACAATTCTCTTCCTAACCTCGATAAATCTTTTACAATCACACAATTAATTTTTCCTTGTTCAATATCTTGTTTTAATTTCAAAAAGCCTGGTCTTTGAAAATGTGAACCAGAAAAGCCATCATCACTATAATGTTTAACTAATTTCATATGGTGTTGATGAATATAACTATCAATAATCATCCGCTGACTTTCTATTGATGAACTTTCATCTAATCGTTCATCTTCTTTGGAAAGTCTTTCATACCCCCCTACTCGATATTCCACACGTTCTCCTTATTCATAAGATATTGAAGAAAACAATGTTCCATCACTTTAGCCATATTTTCTAAACCACTTATATATTCAAATTCTAATGTATATTTTGTCATTTTATCCCTCCATTACCAATGTATTCTTTACATTTTATAAAAATACCTTTTTTCACTTTCATAAATTGATATAATAGAGATAGGAGGACAACATTATGGGATATAAAATTGCCTTTTTTTCTTGGGATTGGCTATTTGAAATTGTCCAAGAAAAACAAAAAGGAATTCAAAAATTCTTAGACGAATATCAAGATATTTCTATTGATTTGTTTGAAAATTATGGAAATTACGGTCTTGTTCATCCGATGGATAGCTTATTAGAACTATATAAATTACCCAATATTAAAGATTATGATGCATTAATTTTTCAAACTAACTCTAATTTTTATAAAGACTATCGCCAACAAATGATAGAAACAGCCCATCGTTATCATATTCCTGTCATATCTATCAATGATCCTATTAAAAATTGTGTTTATGTAGGAACAGATAATCAAAAAGCCATCTATGATATAACAAGGACCATTATTGATGAAAAGCATTGTCAAAATATTGCTTATGTTTCTGGTCCCATGACTTCTAGAGAAGCCAGACTTAGAAAAGCTGGTTTTTTGCAAGCTACAGAGCAAATTGAAAATATTCAAATTATTGATGGAAACTGGAATACAGAAGATGGTGAAAAAGCAGCCAAAATGTTATTAGATCATCTTCCTGAACTGATTGTTTGTGCCAATGACAATTTAGCACATGGTGTTGTCAATATTTTATTGCAGCATCACATTGAAGTAGGAAAAGATGTTTATGTAACTGGTTTTGATAATTTAACTATTGCTAGAGCAGCAAACCCAAGAATTACAACAATCAAAAGAGATTATCAGACGATTACTTATACAGCCTTAAAAACAGCTAGAGAACTGATTTTTGGTAAACAGATTACCCATGTTTATAGCCCATTTAAGATTATTAAAAGCGTCAGTTGCGGTTACCCCGCAAGTGAAGAAGATAATAGTGAATTAAAACAAGAATATTTATCTTACAGTTATAATAGTAATTGCTTTTTTGAATCATTAGAAAGATTAGAAATTCTCTTTTCTAAAGCATCAAACTTTTCTGAATTACTTGATATATTTGAAAAAGAATCACAGAATTTAGGTTATAAACAAGTCTATCTCATTATGAATTCAGACTATGTTGATTCAATGTCTGGAGATATTACTCAATTTTCCGATATTATGTATTTAATGGGTATTTCTTATCACCAACTTATTCCCGATAAACGTCATATCTATCAAAAGTTTCCTAAAAAAGAAATTCTTCCTCAAGCTTATAAATCACGTTATATGATCTATACTTCTCTTAGCAATAATGGTGTCGCTATTGGTTATTTAGCATTTGATCATTATTCTACGATGATTTCTGTTAACTTTATGACAATTATTTTAAAATTACTTGGTTTAACAATAGAAGGAATTCGTAAGGAACAAGTTTTAAGCATCCTTAATGAAAGATTAGAAGATCTTTCTATTAAAGATTCTCTCACTCATTTATACAATCGTTTTGGTATGAATCATTTAGGAAAATCACTTTTTCAATCCTATATTAAAAAAGATCATCAAGCCCTTATTTATTTTATTGATATGGATTATATGAAAAAAATAAATGATGAATACGGTCATGATATGGGGGATTACGCTATTAAAGAGACAGCACAAATTCTATTAGATTCTTGCAGTCAGGATGATTTTATTATTCGTTATGGTGGTGATGAATTTATTATCATTACTAATGCAATGTCAAACCAATTACCACAAATCATTAATCAAAAAGTTGAAGCATTTAATCAGCTTCATGCTTATCCCTTTGATTTATCATTAAGCGTTGGACATTACTTAGCTTCCAACAAAGATCAATTTGAAACAGCCATCAATAAAGCTGATACAATTATGTATGAAGTAAAAAAACAAAAGAAAGCTCAAAGAGTATAATCAGTCATCTTGATTGATTTTTTTATCACTAAAAATGCGTTACACCTGTAACTGGTAGCAATCCTACTACAACCCCTAGATTCATAAAAGTTTGAATACCAATCATAAAAACAATGCCTAACATTAAAAAACTACCAAAAAGATCATCTACATACTTTGCAAGTGTAAAACAATAAACAAAAAAGCAAGTATAAAGTAAAACTAAAAACATACCTCCTATTAAGCCAAACTCTTCTAAATAGATAGCAAAAATAAAATCTGTTTGTGGTTCTGGTAAATAAAAATGTTTTTGAATACTATGATCAAAACCTACTCCTAAAATTCCTCCTGGAGCAATAGAATAAAGTGATTGAATCATTTGAAATCCTGATCCCAAAGGATCAGCAAACGGATTCAAATAAGCTGTAATTCTTTTTAAACGATAGCTCGCTGATAAAATCATTGTGACCATTCCAGCTAAACCTATTAATCCTACCGATAAAAAATAGCGAAACAAAAAAGGTGACACCATCACCATTAATGCTACTGAACATATAATCACTAAACCACTACCAAAATCAGGTTGTAACATAATTAAACCAAACCCTATTAAATTCATGAAAACTAATTTAAAAGCTGTTTTCACCTTTTTCATTTGATGATAATGATGAGCTAAATAATCACTTACATAAATAATCATCGCAATTTTATATATTTCTGAAGGTTGTAAAGCAAATAAGCCAAAATTAAACCAACTTCTTGAACCCCCTCTTACAACCCCTACACCAGGAATTAAAACTAATCCTAATAACACCAAACTTCCCAGTAAAATAGTAATACTATATTTTTGATAAAGATGATAATCTATTTTTGAAAAAATAAACATCATCACGATTCCTAATATTGCAAAAAGGGCTTGTCGTTTGAAATAATAATAATGATCATTGAATTTATAATAAGCCCATATATGGGAGGCACTATATACCATCATTAAGCCAATCATTACAATAATAGAAATGATGAGAATGATTCTTTTTGTTTTCATTTATTTCACCCCTAATAATATATGAAAATTATTCTTTTTTATTTTTTATTCCGTTATTTTTATGAAATTTATACTATAATAAGTACAGAGGTGATAGATATGGAAATGCATTTACTATTAGTTGATGACGCAACAATAAATCAAGCTTTAATGCAAAAAATATTTAATCCTTACTTCATTACCACCGGTGTACATACTATTAGAGATGCTTTAAATTATATAGAAGATCCTAATTACTTATTTGATGTCATTATACTTGATTTAGTAACACCCGGAGCTATCGATTTATTAAGACTTATTAAAAAAAATGAAAGAACTGAAAAAATACCTGTTATTGTTATTGCGGCAAGTAACCAAGAAAATGATTTAATTGAAGCTTTTGATGCAGGAGCTTATGATTATATTACTAAGCCATTTATGAGTGAACTTATCATCAATCGTGTTTATCATGCAGGATTATTTTATTATCGCTATAAACAACTTATGGAAGAACATCATTCTATTGATGAATCAAAAGTTAATCAACTTACTAAAGTTTTTCACTTTGATACTTTAAAATGGCTCGTTGATGAAAAAAGCAGTCATCATCCTCATGATCAAAGAGCACTTGCTATTTTTAAAATTCATGGTCTAAATGAAATTTATCAAAATGAGGGAACTCTTTTGGGAAATACCATTATTCAAAAAACAACAGTCTTTATTTCAAGCCAGTTTAGTAAAGAAGATATTATTGGTCATATAAGTGAGGATATGATTGCTGTCTATGTCACTCACCCTCAATCCAAAGAAGCCCTTTACGCTAAAATAGAAGACATTGTTCGTCTATATAATCAAAAAAAATTAACAGAATTTCCTGATGAAATTATATTAATGGCAGGGATGACTTATATTAATCAAGCAGCAACATTTGAAAATATGTATCAACAAGCTTTACAAGATTTAAAATAGCAAGAGTTCAAACGAACCCTTGCTATTTTTTTGTTATATTCATTAACAACCGTTAGTCCTACTGTTTCAATAGTCATATAAATCAAAAATCTTTTAAAATGAGTTTTAGCATATTTTTCCTTTATATATGCTAAAAATGTAAGAAACTATTTCTTACATTTTTCATTAATCATTTTTTTAAATTCTGTTCCTCTTTGTTCATAACCACTAAATTCATCAAAAGAACTTGTAGATGGCGAAAGGAGAATAATATCTCCTGGTTGAGCTACCTCTAAAGCCTTATCAACAGCTTCTTTTAAATGAGGTTGGTAATCACTATGAGGATGATGCATATCTTGTTTAAAACGTTGACCTGCTACACCAAAAGTAACTAAATACTTAATATGATCATTGTATGACGCTAATTCTGTTAAATCTAACCCCTTTTCAAAACCACCCATCAATAAAATAACAGGTTGTTTAAATGCTTTTAAAGCAATAATAGAAGCATCGGTATTCGTTGCTTTAGAATCATTGTAAATCTTAACACCATTAATTTCATTTACATATTCAATACGGTGTTCTACACCATTAAAAGCTGCAATCGTATCATGAAGCACTTGATTAGATACGCCTGCTAATTTACAAAGAGCCGAGGCTAACATGATGTTTTGAACATTATGATCACCTACAATTTTTATTTCATCTAAATCAATGATATGTTCATTTTGATAATAAATAGCTTGATCTTTAATATGACAAGTTGCATCTTGTTTTAAAGATTGTGTTACCTGTTTACATTTTACAGGATAACGATCTAAATATGTTTTTAATGTTTCATCATCTAAATTACATACATAGACATCATCATCTTGACAGTTTTTATAAATATTTGTTTTAGAAGCATAGTATTCATCTAAAGAAGCCATATAATCCAAATGATCAGGTGTTAAATTAATAATTGTAGAAAATTCTGGTCTAAATTTATCGATATCTAATAATTGGAAATTTGACATTTCTAAGACGATATAATGATTTTCTTCTTCTAATAAGTTGTTTTCTAAAACAACATCACATAAAGGTTTACCAATATTTCCTGCATAGTGAACATGAGAATATTGATTTTTTAAGATTTCATAAATTAATGTAACTGTTGTTGTCTTACCATTTGTTCCTGTTACAGCAATATAATGTTGCTTTTTGGCGACTTGATAAGCTAATTCAATTTCTGTATAAACAGGAATATGACGCTCTTTTAATCTTAAAATAAATGGTTTATGGTAATTAATTCCCGGATTTTTAATAACAAAATCAAAATCACGTTCAAATAATTCATCAGGATGACCACCGGTTACCATTTCTATTCCTTGACTTACATATTCATCATATTCTTTAATATCTTCTTTATTTTTACCTTCATTAATTGTAATGGTTGCATTTAATTTTTGTAATAAATGAACAGCTGCATTACCACTTCTAGCAAGTCCAATAACAAGTACTTTCTTTCCTGTAAGCATCTTATAACACTCCTATCACAATCGCTAAAATACCACAAATAAAACCAACAAACCAAAATGAAATAGTAACTTGTTGTTCAGACCATCCTAGCATTTCAAAATGATGATGAATAGGTGCCATTTTAAAGACACGTTTTCCTCTTGTTTTAAAAGAAACAACTTGAATAATAACAGATAATGTTTCCATTAAGAATACACCACCAACTAAAATTAATAATAACTCTTGTTTTGTAAGAATCGCTAAAATAGCTAAGAAACCACCTAAGCCAAGTGATCCCACATCACCCATAAAAATACGTGCAGGATGATAATTAAAGAACATAAATCCAAGTAAAGCACCAATCATAGCTGCTCCATAACTTGCAACGACATAATCTTTAATCATAATAGCGTAAATGATAAATGGTGCAATTGCCACCATTGTAAGTCCTGTTGCTAGTCCATCTAACCCATCTGATAAATTTACACCATTACTTTCTCCAGTAAACATAATAAATACTAATAAAGCATAGAAGTAACCTAAATCAATATTGACCTTAACAATTGGAATTTGAATTTCAGTAAAGGCCATACCATTAGCTGGAACAATAAATTCTTTTAAAAACCAATAACAAATAATAGCTAAAATAGCTTGTAATAAAAATTTTTGCCATGCTTTTAAACCTTCATTTTGGTGTTTTAAAATAATCAAACCATCATCAATAAAACCAATAGCACTATAACCAACTAAAACAATTGAAATTAAAATCAATTGAGGGTTAGCTAATTGACTAAAATTAACAATAAGTGCTGATAATAAAGCAGCAATCACAAAGACAACACCACCCATTGTTGGCGTACCACCTTTTTTCTTATGTGATTCTAATCCTTCTTCTCTTTCCACTTGTCCAAACTTCATTTTATGTAGAAATGGGATGACTTTTGGCATTGCAATTATGACAAGTAATAATCCAATTAAAAAAGCCATTATTAATTTAATAAAATTTTCCATACGAATTCCCCTTTATTATTTATCTTTAACACTATAACACAAAAAGATTATGTCTTCAATTGAACCAAAATAAAAAAGCCTAAAGGCTTTTTTATGGTTGTACCTTTCCTATTGAAAGTTCTGTCATTTTTTTTATTACACTTTCAATAACTGCTTCTTCATCATCACCAGAAGCTTCGACTTTGATTGTTGCTTTACAAGGAATCCCTAAAGATAAAACCCCCATCAAAGATTTCATGTTAACACTTTTTGATTCATATTCTAATTGAATGTCACTAGAAAATGTCTTCATTGTATCAACTAATTCGGTTGCCGGAGTTGCATAAAGACCGACCGGATCAGTGACTATAATAGTTACTGCTTTTGCCATATCAATCCCCTCCTATTTCTATTTATATTATAACATTGTTACTACTTTAATGCATTATATTTACTTTCTTTTTTCAATATCTAATACATAAGGAGCATGATCTTTATTCATCATTTTAAACAACGCTACGTTATATAATTTATGATCTAAAGAAGCAACATATGCATCAATAAGTGCACTTTCTTTTAAACCTTCTTCATGACCAATATAAACAACCAAATAAATATGTCCTAAAGGGTTCAATGCGATAAGAGCTTGTCGTAATGTGTTAAGAGTGACATCACTTTGAGTCGTGATGTGATGGTCACCTTGAGGTAGGTAACCTAAATTAAAAATACCCACATCAAAATGATCAACATAATTTAAAAAATGTTCATGGCTATCAAGATGTAAAAAAACATGACTTTGGTCTTTTACTAACTGCCTCGACGATACAAGCGCCTGTTCTTGAATATCAAAACTGTGAACAGTTTGACAATACTTTGCTAAAAATAATGTATCATGTCCATTCCCCATAGTAAAATCAATACCTATTGAATATTGATTTTGACTTATTCTTTGATGAACAAATTCAATCATTGACTCCATTTACATGCCTCCAATTTTCTTTTTTTATACCATATACAATTCCTACAAGATCAGCTAAAATCCACCCTATAACAATTGATATCCAAATCACTTCTTTACCCCATATTGGCGCAAATATATAAGACAATCCAACTCTTGTGCCTAAAGAAATCACAGTAAGGATAAGTGACATTTTCATTTTTCCAACACCACGATAGTATCCATATAATAAAAATAAGCATCCAATTCCAATATAACATGATCCCTCAATTCTTAAATAAGTCATGCCTATTTGAATAATATGACTATTTCCTGAAACAAATAAAGCCATAAGTTGATAAGAAAATAGACAAACTCCTAAACTTATAAAAACACAAAAAACAAAAGATAAAAGACTTGCTACATATAATCCTTGTTTAATTCTTGTTTCTTGTTTTGCTCCTTGATTTTGTGCTACAAAAGTAGAAAAAGCATTACCAAAATCTTGAACTGGCATATAAGCAAAACTATCTATTTTAACAGCCACACTAAAAGCAGACATCACATCAAGACCAAAACTATTGACTAATCCCTGAATCATTAAAATACCAAAATTCATAATTCCTTGTTGTAAACACGTCATTAATGAATAATCTTTTAATTTTTTAAAGATTTCTAAATCAAAATGAAAATGTTCTTTACCAGGCAAGATTTTTCTTTTAAAAAAGAAAACATAAAGCATTATCCCTAACGCACTCAATACTTGTGATATGACAGTCGCTATCGCTGCACCGGCTACTCCTTTTTTTAAAACCAAAACAAAAACTAGATCTAATACAATGTTACTGATTGTTGAAAGAGCTAAAAATAAAAGTGGCGTCTTAGAGTTTCCCAACGCTCTTAACAAAGCAGCAAAATAATTATAAATAAAAGTAAAAATAATACCTACAAAAATAATTTTTAAATAAAGATAAGTATCATGATAAATAGATTGTGGAATTTGTAACCAATTGAGTATGAAAGGAAGTAAAATAAAACATAGTAATTCTAAAACAAGAGATAATAAACCAATGGAAATAAAAGAAACAAAGAAAGAAACTTTCATTTGATTTTCTTTTCTAGCTCCAAAATACATTGAAAATAAAATACCACTCCCCATACACAATCCAATAATAATCGAAGTTAAAAAAGTCATCAGTGTATAACTTGAACCTACTGCTCCAATCGCACCGTTCCCTACAAACTTTCCTACAATATAAGTATCGACAATATTATAAAGTTGTTGTAGAAGATTACCTAAAATCATAGGGATGGAGAATAAAATAAGTGACGAAGCAATTTTATCTTTCGTTAAATCTCTTTCCATTAAAAACAATCCTTCCATATTGAAATTAACTTATCTAAAGAATAAGCAGCATTAGCTGGAGAAGTAGAAGGTAATTTATAAACAGGCTGTAAATAATGAAAATAACGTTGATAATAACGATAAGCTGTATTTCCATTAGTGATGATCTTTTCAATAGAACAATGTTGCATAATTAAATCTAAATCATTGACTTTAACATTTTCAATACTGGAATCACTTGATCCTTTAATATCACAACTGGCAATGACATCCCATAAAGCAATATGATTTCTAAGTAAAAATTGCTTTTTTTCATCAATTGTTTGAGGTACTTCTTCTTTAAAGATAGCTGCTAAGACTTTCCAAAAACGATTTTGTGGATGATGATAAAAGAATTTAGCTTCTCTTGATTTGACAGAAGGAAAAGACCCTAAAATCAATATTTTAGAATCTTGATTATAAACTGGCTCTATAGGGTGATTAATCATCGCTGGTTACCTCGTTAATGACTTGATCTAAGGAATCTAAAGTACAGTATGTTAAATCTAATATTTCTTGAGGATGTTGTACTAAATCAGGAATACAAATCACATCTATGTTGCCATTTACTGCAGCTAAAATTCCATTTTTACTATCTTCTAAAACCAATGCTTCTTGAGGCTTTACTTTTAAAGCATGACAAGCATCTAAAAAGATATCTGGTGCCGGTTTACCATGAACAATTTGGTCACCACCAACAATATAATCAAAGTATTCTAATACTTTAATTTCTTTTAGATTTTCAATAATTCTTGCTTTTCTTGTTGATGATGCTACCGCAGTTTTAATCTTTTCTTTTTTTAAATAATCTAATAAAGGAACTAATCCTTTTTTCATTTGTAAAGGATTCTCTTTATAATAATCCATTCTTCTTTTAACAGTTTCTTTTCTAATGATATCAAAAGGATAACCCTCACCAAAATAATCTTCTAAATAAGCTTTCGTATTCGCTAAATTTCTTCCTACTAAATCCAATGCTACCGATTCATCTAATGGATAACCATACTCTTGATGTACCTCTATATTTGTTTTTAATGCAATTCTTTCACTATCAATCATTAAACCATCCATATCAAAGATGACTGCTTTTTTCTTTAACATCCTTCCACCTCATTTACTCATTGCATTTATTTTATCATAGTTTAATTTCTTTTCAATGTACCCTCATTAATTCATGGCATAAAAAAAGATAATCTAAGATTATCTATTTTTCTAATAAGCCTTTAACATAATCTATTAAAGGTTGATCGGCATGATCTTGATATTCTTTAATAATATTAACAATGGCACTACCCACAATAACACCATCAGCATAACGATAAAAGTTTTGTACTTGTTTAGCCGTATTAATACCAAAGCCAATAGCTACCGGCGTATCTGTTACTTTTTTGATATGATCTATAATTTCTGGTAATGAATCAGAAAAATTAGATGAACTTCTCGTTCCTGTTACCCCCATTGAAGAAACAAGATAAATAAAACCTTTTGCTTCTCTAGCAATCATTTCTACTCTTTCTTTACTTGTTGGTGCAATCATCGAAATTAAAGTCACATCATATTTTGTACAAACTGAACTTACTTCTTTGCTTTCTTCATAAGGTAAATCAGGTAAGATAATACCATCAATGCCTACTTCTTGACATTTTTTAAAGAAACGATCATATCCATAATGGAATACAACATTTAAATAAGTCATAAAACATAAAGGAATTTGTGTTTTTTCTCTTACTTTTTTTACCATATTAAAGACATCATCAGTAGTCACTTTATTTTTTAATGCTCTTACATTAGCATCTTGAATAGTAGGTCCTTCAGCAATGGGATCACTAAAAGGAATTCCTATTTCAATCAAAGTCGCACCCGCTTTTTCTAAATCTAATATGTAATCTACTGTTTTATCAATCACTGGGTCCCCAGCTGTTAAAAAGGCAATAAATGCTTTATTTTGAAATGCTTGTTGTATTCTATTCATGAAGATCAATCCCCCTATATCTTGCGATGGCAGCAACATCTTTATCACCACGACCTGATAAACAAATAATTAAAATATCATCTTTATTCATCTTTGGCGCTATTTTCATAGCGTGTGCCACAGCATGGGCACTTTCAATGGCACAAATGATACCTTCTGTTTTAGCTAAATATTCAAAAGCATTTACTGCTTCATCATCGGTAACTGGTACATAACTTGCTCGACCAATATCATGTAAATGTGCATGTTCAGGACCAATGCCAGGATAATCTAATCCGGCTGAAATAGAATAAACTGGAGCAATTTGTCCATGTTCATCTTGACAGAAATAAGACTTCATCCCATGAAAAACACCTAATGAACCGGTAGAAATTGTTGCTGCTGTTAAAGCTGTATCAACACCTTTTCCTGCTGCTTCACAACCAATTAAAGCCACATCTTTATCATTGATAAAATTATAGAACATACCCATTGCATTACTTCCACCACCAACACAAGCCATCACTGCTGTTGGTAATTTACCTTCATATTCAAGGATTTGTGCTCTTGCTTCTTTAGAAATGACACTTTGGAAATCTCTTACCATCATCGGAAAAGGATGAGGTCCCATAACAGAACCTAAGACATACATTGTGTCATCTACTCTTTTTGTCCATTCTCTCATGGTTTCATTTACAGCGTCTTTTAAAGTCATTGTTCCTGTTGTTACGGGATGAACTTTCGCACCTAATAATTCCATACGATAAACATTGAGTGCTTGACGATCTGTATCTTCTTTTCCCATAAAGATTTCACATTCTAAGTCTAATAAAGCAGCAGCTGTAGCTGTAGCTACTCCATGTTGCCCCGCTCCAGTTTCAGCAATAATTCTTGTTTTACCCATTTTTTTTGCCATTAAAGCTTGACCAAGAACATTATTAATTTTATGTGATCCAGTATGATTTAAATCTTCTCTTTTTAAATAGATTTTTGCACCACCTAAATCTTGAGTCATCTTTTTTGCATAATACAATAAAGAAGGTCTTCCTGCATATTCATTTAATAATTTTTGTAATTCTGCATTAAATTCGGGATCATTTTTATAAAACTCATAAGCATCTTCAATCTTATGAATCTCACTCATTAATGTTTCTGGTATATATTGTCCCCCGTGTATACCATATCTACCCTTTGTCATGTCTAATTCTCCTTATTAACTTTTCTATTTTCTTTTCATCTTTAACACCATTTGTTTCAACCCCACTTGAAACATCAAGACTATAGACATTTTGTTTTAAAGCTTGATCAATATTATGATCATCAATTCCCCCTGCTAAAAATATTGGTTTATCTAATTGCTTAATCCACTTCCAATCAAATGTTTGACCACTACCTGCTTGTCTACTATCTAATAAATAATAATCAATATTTTGATAAGTCTCATATGAATTTTCATCTTTCATACAAATTGCTTTTATGATTGGCAAAGTTGTCTGTTTTATTAATTCATTGATATAGTTTTGGTCTTCTTGACCATGTAATTGAATTAAATCAATAATATGTAAATTCGCAAGTGTTGTAATGTATTCAATGTCTTGATTTACAAAAACACCTACTGCTTTAATTTTTTGATTTAATTTAGCTTTTAATTGCTTTGCTTGAATTAAGTCAACTTGTCTTTTACTTGAAGCAAAAACAAAACCAATATAATCTGGAAGATAATGATTAACATAATCAATATCTTCCATTCTTTTTAAACCACAAATCTTAATCTTCACTTTCTAATCCTTTAAGAACATTTAAAGTATGTTGACGGTTATGTGATTTCATTAAAGTTTCACCAATTAAAACACCTTGTACTTGATGTGCTTCTAATTTTTCAATATCTTCTCTTGTTTTAATACCACTTTCTGATACAAAGATAACATCATCACTGACTGTATCTCTTAAATCAAAAGTAGTTTTTAAATCCACTGAGAAGTCTCTTAAATCACGGTTATTAACACCAATAATTTTAGCACCAACACGTAATGCTTTACGAATTTGCATTGTACTATGAGCTTCTACTAATGCTGACATTCCTAAATTATGAGCTAAATTAATACAACGCATTAAAGTAATTTCATCTAAAATACCTGTAATTAATAAAACGGCATCTGCTCCTAATAACTTAGCTTCATAAACCATATATTCATCTACAACAAAGTCTTTTCTTAATACTGGTACTTTTACTACTTTTTTAATTTCACTTAAGAAATCGTCATCACCTTTAAAATAGGTTGGTTCCGTTACAACTGAAATGGCATCAGCACCGATCATTTCATATTCTTTAGCAATCGCTTTATAATCAAAATGAGAAACGATTTGTCCTTTAGAAGGTGAATGTCTTTTTACTTCTAAAATATAAGACATCCCTTCTTTTTCTAATGCTTTTTTAAATGGGAATTGATTTGAAATAGGCATTTTAAATGCCTTTTCTTTTAATTCATAAATCGAATGGCGTTTTTTATTTTCTGCTACTCTTTCTTTTGTTGTTTCTACAATATCTTCTAATATCATAAATATATCTCCTTAGCTATTTGATTCTTGAATGAATTGTTCAAGTTTGTTTTTTGCACAATCATCATTAATCAATTTTCTAGCTAAGTCAATACCTTTTTCTAAATTTTCAGCTTTACCGCCAATATAAAGACCTGCACCGGCATTTAATAAAACAGCGTTCATCTTAGGTCCCGTTACACCATTTAATATATCTCTTGTAATTTGAGCATTTTCTTGAGGTGTTCCCCCTACTAAATCCTCTTTTTTACATCTTTCCATACCAAATTGTTCCGGTGTAATAGTATAAGTCTTATATGTTCCATGGTCCACTTCACAAACAAGAGTTGGCGCTGAAGCCGAGATTTCATCAAGACCGTCTGTTCCATGAACAACCATTGCTCTTTTTACTCCTAATTCACTTAATACATGAGCTAATGGTTCAACTAATGTTTCATCATATACTCCCATAACTTGAAGTGATGCCCCTGCTGGATTTGTAAGTGGTCCTAAAATATTAAAGATCGTACGGATTGAGAGTTCTTTTCTTATTGGCGCTACATACTTCATTGCTAAATGATAATTTTGAGCAAATAAGAAACAGATATTGATCTTGTCTAACAATTCTTTACTTTTTTGATTGTTCACATAAATATTGACACCTAATGCTTCTAAACAATCAGCTGCCCCACTTTTAGATGTGGCTGCACGATTACCATGTTTAGCTACTTTAACCCCACCACTGGCAATCACAATAGATGAAGTAGTAGAAATATTGAAAGAATTAGATGCATCGCCACCAGTTCCTACAATCTCTAAAACATCTTCATCATTAAGTAACTTGACACAGTGTTCTCTCATTCCTCGAGCACTTCCTACGATCTCATCAATCGTTTCCCCTTTCATAGAAAGTGCTGTTAAATAAGCTGATTTTTGAATATCTGAAGCTTGATCATCCATAATTTCATTCATACATTGATAAGCTTCTTGTAATGTTAAATCTTCTTTCTTTGTTAGTTTAATAATCGCTTCTTTAATCATTTTAATAACCCCCTAAAAAATTTTCTATCATCTGTTTACCCTCTTTACTTAAAAAAGATTCGGGATGAAACTGTAAACCATAAACTGGATAATGAATATGTTCAATTGCCATAATCTCATCATCATCACTTTTAGCAATGATTTTTAAACATGTTGGTAAATCTTTTTGTACGCCCGATAAAGAATGATAACGGGCGACTTGTGTTTTTGATGAAACCCCCTTAAAAATAGGACTCTGTTGATCTACATCAATCATTGATGTTTTACCATGCATAATTTTTTTAGCATAACTCACTGTACCCCCAAAACTTTCAATAATAGCCTGATGCCCTAAACAAACTCCTAATATTGGTATTTCTTGATAAAATGTTTGAATAACATCTTCAATAATACCTGCTTCACTTGGTCTACCAGGACCAGGTGAAATAATAAGATGACTTGGCTTTAACTGTCGAATCTGTTCTAATGTTATTTCATCATTTCTTACAACTTGAATATCTTGATTAATACTACCAATTAATTGATATAAGTTATAAGCAAAACTATCATAATTATCAATTAATAAAATCATGAATCAATTCCCCCATTTGCTTGTTTTAGTGCTTCTATCACGGCCCCAGCTTTATTCAAGCATTCTTGATATTCATTTTCTGGAACACTGTCATAAACAATACCTGCACCACTACAAACACTGACACATTCATTACGTTTATAAGCAAAACGAATACCAATGCATAAATCCATATTTCCAGTAAAATCAAGATAACCAATCGCTCCACCATAAATACCTCGACGACGATTTTCTAATTCATGGATGATTTGACACGCTCTAATTTTAGGTGCTCCCGATAACGTTCCTGCTGGTAAAATAGCATCTACTGTATCAATCGCATCTAAATCATCTTTAATTGTTCCACTTACTACACTGGCAAGATGGATAACTTTGGAAAATTTAAGCACATCTAGATAACGGTCAACCTTTACAGTAGAGAACTGACTAATACGTGACATATCATTTCTTGATAAATCAACCAACATATTATGTTCTGCTAATTCTTTTTGATCATGTAGTAAATCGGTTATTAATTCCTGATCTTCTTTTTCATCCTTTCCTCTTTTTCTACTTCCAGCAATTGGAAAAGTTGTTAGAGAAGAACCTTGTTTTTTTATTAATGTTTCTGGAGAAGCTCCTGCTACTTCTAAATGATCACTAGAAAAATAAAACATGTAAGGTGAAGGATTCGTTGTTCTTAAAACACGATAAGTATCGAATAATGAACCTGTCGCTTTAACATTAACACGATTAGATAAAACAACCTGGAAAACATCTCCCTCTTTAATATAGTGTTTTCCTTTTTCTACCATCCTACAATATTCTTCTTTTGAAAGAACCGGTTCAAAATCACCTTGTAGTTTAAGTGGTGGAATGATTGTTTTTATATTTTTCTTAATCAATCTTTCTAATACATCTAGTTCCTTAATGGCTTGATAGTATTCTTCATGTAGATTCTTAATAGGACAATTAACAATTAAAATAATTTTTTGACGATAATGATCAAAACAAATGACTTTATCAAATAACATTAAATCTAAATCATTTAAATGATCGTTATCTTCTAATTGACATTCAACTGAAGGCTCACTATATCCAAAATAATCAAAACTAAAGTATCCTACTAATCCCCCTGTAAAAGATGGAAAACCATCTAATTGAATACTTTGATATTGTTTTAAAATATCTTTTAAAACAGTTTGTGGATTTTGATTATGAATAATTTGTTGATTCATCCTTATTGTATGATGATCACATGTTATCTCCATTTTAGGTTCATACCCTAAAAATGTATATCTTCCCCATTTTTCTTTATCTTCATGACTTTCTAAAATAAAGACATGTTTAGATAATTGCTTTAATTTCCTCATTAACTCAATTGGTGTTAATAAGTCACTATAAATTTCTTTTTTTATTGGCACATATTGATATGGCCTTAAATCCATTTCATTTAACTGTTCAAGTGTCGGATAATACATCATATTCCCCCTTTATATGCAAAAAACCGTCCTGAAAGAATAAATCTTTCAAGGACGGTATATATCATATCCGCGGTGCCACCTTGATTCATGATAAATCATGCACTTTGCTAGATGCTATCACATCTACGACTACTGACGTAAGCCTCACGTCAAAGAATACTCAGCTATTGCTTTTCACTTTGCCCTCTGTGGTCCATTTAATAGGCTGCGTTCTGCTTGCTTCCACCATCCAAGCTCTCTATAAGTGCACGATCTATTTTTATCTCCACTTCATCGGTTTTGTTGTATACATTGTATACAATACATGATTTCATGTCAATTCATTGATGAAATGTTTTTTATAAAAACATTTCATCCTCCTGTTTAATTTCATCTAATAAAATAGATTGACCTTGACGTTTAAATTTCCAGTATTCAATAAATATATCCGTATTCTTTTCTATTACCCGTTGATTTTCATCAATCATGTGATCATCCATTTTTCCTTCAATGTAAACCCAAAAATAATCTTCATCATCATTTTTACTATCATATAAATTAATAACATCTTGCTCAATTAAACGAATATTTTTTAAAATATTACGTTTTCCTTGATATTCATACCAATTTAATTTTGTTGTCCAGGCATCTAACAAATCCGGTGTTAAATATTTCTTTAACGTCTCTATATCTTGATTTGACCACGCCTCTTGTATCTTATAATAACTTTCTTTTACTGCTTTTTTTATTCGTTCATTATTCCAAAATTCATCTTGGTCATCTAGCGTTTGCATTTGCTTTTTTAATTGCCAATGTGCCTCTTTAGCTTTTATTCTTGAATAATAACGTTTTACTTGCAAAACAAAGTAAGTAAAACCTATAAAGCTTACCGTTGATATAATGGAAGAATACGGACCTTCTTGACCGGTATGATCATAGTGAGAATATGGTGTACTAGAACTTCCACCCGATGATCCAGATCCACCACCACTACTACCGCCACCTGCTCTTGCTTCAATAGATACTAACGAAAAATTCAACACACAAAAGATAGATAAGATAATTAATAATTTCTTTAACATCGTTTTAAATAAAATACTGATTATTTTTTGGCTCTTTGAGTTTTTGATTAAAGCCTACAATAAATTCTTGATATTTTGCATTATGATCCAAATTTTTGGCGTGAACTGGACATTTCTTTAAACAACGGAAACAAGCTAAACAGCGATTTTCATCAATTGTTTTACAATCATCACTTATAGCATGAACAGGGCAATGATTGACACATTTTCCACAATGAATACATTGTTCATTAGTTTCAGGGTAAAAATGCCCTGCTTGACCACCTTGGCGAAAAGGATAACTTCCTGGTATGGATACAAATGAAAAATGATCATTTTTTATTTTATCTTGGACTAAACTACCAAAAAGTTCATCATTGTTTAAATCTGTTTGATGCGGTCTTCCCACTTGAATTTGACCATAAGTATGTTCTCCTATCAATGCTGCTGCGCCAACAGGAATAAAACCTCTTTTTTTAACTTCCATAAATAATTCTAATAAGGCATCATCATAATCACGATTACCATAGGTTACACTAATAATACATGGTGTATGGTCTCCATGGATGTGTTTTAGTCTTTCCAATCCAACATGAACAACACGTCCCCCATAAACCGGAAAGCCAAAAACAACAACATCATGACGATCAAAATGATATTCTTGATTATTTTCAAGCGTTAAATCTATTTCTTGCAATTCACCTTCCAACCCTCTAGCAATAGAAATAGCTGATTTTTTTGAGCCATCAGTAGGTGAAAAAAAGACAGCATATGTACTTGTTATTTTCATATTTGTACCTCCACATCTTAACTAATAATTATACGCCAAATAAAATGAGGTACCACTTTTTAATAATTCATTATCAAATAAATAAAAATAGGGCATTAGCCCTATTCTTGACTTTCATTGATAATACGATGGCTTGCAAGATATGTCATCATGAAGTAACCACCATAGACAATCACAATAAAAATAATTGTAATAAAGATATGATCTAAGGCATTAATATGCACCATCTCTTCAATAATCTTATTAATTTCTTTTAAACCTACAATACTATGAATAATCGCTACAACTAAAGGAAACATAAAACTTAATCCTATTTGATAGAATAAACTACGATTCATCATAGATGAACTTGCTCCTAATTGATTTAAAATATGATAACGATGTTTATTATCTGTCGCATTAGATAATTGTTCAATGGCTAAAACTGTTCCACTAGCAATCGCAAAGATAATACCTAAATACAAGGCAATAAATGTAAAGAGTACAGATTGTTCAACACTGGATTCTTTTAAAGTACTTCTTGTTAGATAACTCACTTCTAAGCCATTATTTTTAATATATTCATGTATAGATTGATGAAACTGATCATAAGTCTTTTCACTTTGATTTATTAAATTACCACTGATGATCGTCATCATAGCAGGTTGACTAAGATGATTGATCACTTCATCATTAACAATTAAAGTTCCAGTATTTCCATTACCTAATGTCTCTAAGGAAATGTTTTTTACCTTTTTCGTATGTGAATGTAATTTTAAGTTTTGAACACTAACTTCATTATTTCCTTTTAAAAACTGATTGAAAGTGCTGATTGCAGAGGGATTATTCGCTGTTAATAAATATTCTTGTTGATTAAGATGAACTTGTTGTTTTTCTAAGTTTTGTAATTTTAAAATTTGATTATAGTCACTTTGTTTAATGATTTGTACTGGTTGACTTTTTATATAGTTAAAATCAGCATATTGATTTGTTTTATCAGTTATAATTTGATTATAACAAAAATCAGGTACTGTGTAATGACGATAACAAGTGTCCTCTTTTACAAGTTTTTGATATACTTTATTATTTAAAATTTGTTGTTCTCTGGCATTATTATCCAATATTGCAATAGAATAATCAAAAGGACTATTTTGATCAAACATTTCATTATAAGCATTAACTAATGATAAAGAAGCTGAAAGAATCCCAATTGTAAGTAACAACATTAAAGAAATAACGGTCATTGAAACAACATGTGTATTAATTTTATTATTAACTTGTTTTAAAACAAAAATATTAAGTCCTTTATAGTAAGATTTTTTATTTAACTGAACAATCTTCAACAAGAATCCTGCTACTGATAAAAAGAAGAAGAATGTTCCTACAGAACCAAGAATAAGCATTTTAGCCATTCTTGAATCAAACTGAATCAAAGCTCCATGATATAACAAATAATAAGCATAGCCAATACAAACAAGAGAGAGTATAAAAATAATAAAATTAACCCAGCTATTTTTAATCTTTACTTTTTCATTTTCTAAATGAGCATGTAATAAATCAATAAGTTGACAACGTTGTAAAGTAAAAACATTAAAAATCATCACAACTAAATAAATTAAACCAAAATTTTTGATTGTTGAAATTAAAGCTTTTAAAGAAAATACAAAGTTAAATTGCCTCATATTGGCTTCAAACATCTTAGCAGTAAAAATAGAAACTAACTGAGATAACCCTACTCCTGCTAAAAGACCAATTCCTAGTGAAGTCATTCCTACAATTAATGTTTCTAAAACAAAGATCATAGATACTCTTGTTTTAGACATACCAAGTGTAAGATAAATTCCAATCTCTTTTTTTCTTCTTTTAATAATAAAGTTATTGGCATAAACAACTAAAAAGCCTAGTACAATAGCCACAAAAACAGAAATATATTCCATTAATTTAATTACAATCGTTACCATTTCTTGTTTTGACTTAGATAAAGTCATCATAGCTGTTTGACCATCAAGAGAATTAAAAATATAAAAGATAGCAACAGCAATAACTAAAGTAACAAAATATACTGAGTAATCTTTCATACTCTTTTTAATATTCTTTAAAGCTAAACTAAATGTCTTCATTTAGTTCACCACCTAATAATGTTTGAATATCCATAATTTCATTAAAGAACTGTTTTCTTGTTTTATCACCTTTTTTGATTTCATTAAAGATTTGACCATCTTTAATAAAGATAACTCTTTGGCTATAACTTGCTGTAAAGGCATCATGTGTAACCATTAAAATAGTTGCATTAAGCTGTTCATTTAAAACTTCTAAACATTCTAATAACATTCTCGCTGAACGACTATCTAATGCTCCCGTTGGTTCATCAGCAAGAATTAAAGAAGGTTTCGTGACCATGGCTCTAGCACAAGCAACACGTTGTTTTTGACCACCTGATAATTCATAAGGATATTTTTGTAGGACTTGATCAATACCAAGTGCTGATGCAATATCATGAACTCGTCGATCAATATCTTTATAATTGACTTTTTGAATAGTTAACGCTAAGGCAATATTTTCAAAAGCAGTTAATGTATCCAACAAATTAAAATCTTGAAAAATAAAACCTATTTCTTCTCTTCTTAATTGATTTAATCTTTTTCCTTTTAATTTTGTAATATCAACATTATTTAAAAAGATATGACCACTGGTAACCCGATCAATAGTAGAAATACAATTAAGTAATGTTGATTTTCCACTACCACTTGCTCCCATAATAGAAACATATTCACCATCATTTACATCAAAAGAAATATGATTAATTGCTTTTGTCATATTACTTTTATTTCCATAATACTTTTCTATATCTTGAATTCTTAATCTTTTTTCCATTTCCTTCACCTCACCTTCCATTATAGTGATATCTATTATTTAAACCATTGAATAAAATAACATAACCTTACATTATTGTAAGGTTACAAAAGAACTCATAGGTATAACGATAGAAACCGTCGTTTTATCTTGAGTAGATGTTATATAAATATCATGATACATCTTAATACATAGTTGTTTACAAATATATAATCCCATACCGGTACTTTTTTTATTTGTTCTGCCATTACTTCCAGTAAAGCCTTTATCAAAGACTCTTGATAATTCATCTTCTTTAATACCTATCCCATTATCTTTAATAGTTAAGGTAACACTATTGTCTGATTGAATAGCCTGAATAGTAAGTTTAGGATCTTGTTTAAAATACTGTAAAGCATTATGTATAATTTGATCAAGAATATAAACTAGCCACTTTTTATCACTATACACTGTATAATCAAGTTTTTCTAATTGACAAGAAACATGTTTTTCAATTAAAGCTTTTTTATTTTTCTTAATAGCTTCATAAACAATTTTTTTTAAAGAAACAGCTTTGATTAAATAATCTTTTTCAACATTTTCACTTCTTACAAAATATAAAACCTGTTCAACATAGTGATCAATTTGATCTAGTTCTTCTTTAATACTTTCATTAATTTGAGTAGGATGATTTTCTAAAACAATAAAAGAAGTAGAAAGTGGCGTTTTGACTTCATGAACCCACATTTCTATATATTCTTTCCAAGCTTTTTGTTTCTCTAAAGATAAATTTAAATGTTCTTTCATTGATTTATTAATATCATATAAATATTCTAATAATAGTTTTCCTTCCAAAAAATGAGGGTGATAAGCCATTCCGGTAATAAGATATTTTTCATCTAATCTTGATAAGTCTTGTTCAAAGCGATGATAAAAAGAACATTTACGCCGATATTCATAAACAATAATAATGCTAATAAATACAAAGATCAAAGATGGTAAAAAGTAAATGATAAATAAAGGACATTGAAATACCCATAAAATGATAATAAGTAAACTAAGCATAAAAAAGCAAAGAAATAAACTGAAACTATGATCTTTTAAATAATTCTTGAATGTCATGATATTAAATATCCTTGTCCTCTTTTTGTTTTAATCATCTCTTTATAGCCTAGTTCATCTAATTTATGTCGTAAACGATTAATATTAACTGTTAGGGTATTATCATCAACAAACATATCACTATCCCATAAATAGTTAATAATCGCCTCTCGTGATTGAATTTGTCCTTGATGCATCAATAAAAAATGAAGTATCTTTAATTCATTTTTTGATAATTCTATTACTTGTTGACCTTTAATCATCATACTTTTAGATAAATCAACAATTAAATCAAGATAACGAATTGTATTAAGATGCATTGTACGATCTAATATTTTTTGTATTCGTGCTAATAAAATAAGTGGATTATAGGGTTTAACAACAAAATCATCAGCCCCATAATGTAAGCAAAGTAATTCATTCATTTCATTATTTTGACTTGTAATAATAACAATCGGTGTTGCCTTTTTTTGATGATAATTCTTACATAAATCTTGTCCACTTACTTCCGGTAAATTTAAATCTAACAATATGAGATCACCTTGAAATTGTAACATTTGTTTTTCTACTTGATGAAAATCTGTAATCTTTTCTACTTCATAATGATTATTTTGTAAAAATAAAGAAAGTTCATCAGCCATCTTCGTTTCATCTTCTACAATCAGTATTTTTGCCATCTTATCGCCCCTTTTCCATTTATATTATATTCTACAAAACGATGTTTTTGTAAAAAAAGGAGATAGCGAAACTAATTATCTCCATAATGATAGCGACAAGATAAAATATATACATTATCATCATCTATTTTATAAACCAATCTGTCAGTATCATTTATTCTCCTACTCCAAAATCCAGAAAGATTTCCTTTTAAACCTTCAGGTTTACCAATGCCAGTATTACCATTTCTCATTATATTATCAATAAGCTTGTTAATACGTTTCAATGTTTTCCTATCTTCTGTTTGCCAATAAGTATAGTCCTTCCACCCATTTATAGTAAAAACTATTTTCATAATTCTAAATCCTTAATATCTTTATCAATCGTTTTTCCAGATTCCAATTGACTTTTAGATTCCATTAACCAGTCATAATTTTTCTTATTTTGTGTAAGATAACTATTTTCAATCAAATTATTATATGTTTCTTCACTCATCATAACAATATTATTTCCATTCTTTCTTGTGACAACTATTGTTTCAATAGAATCTGTAATAATATCAAAATACTTTTTCATTGAACTTCTTAATGTACTGTAATTGATTGCTAACATATCTATCACTCCTTTTGTATATTAATTATAACGTACAATATATTGTACGTCAATTATTTATAATTTATACATATATTATTAACTTATATTTAAAAACAAAAAAAGAGGAGTGTAATTTCTTTACGCTCCTTGTAAAACATCATCTAAATTTCTAATGGCTGCAACAGCATCCCAGAAAATATGATTATCACCAAATTCTTCAATAAAATGAACACGTTCAAATTGAGTTCGCACATTTTTTTGTAAACCACTAAGATAAAGAATTGTATTATGTTCTTTACATAATTGAACAACTTCTTTTATTTCATGAATACCTGAATCATCAATGGAAGGTACACCTCTCATAGATAAAACAATGGCTTGGCTATCGCCAATAATTTCTTCTATTTGTTTTTTCAATTGTCCTTGATTACCGAAGAATAAAGGACCTGCTAAATAAATAACACGTGTTCCTTTATGATGATGATTTAAATGATCAATGCGATCAACCGCCACTTCAGACATATCAATACTTAACTGGGTATTATTTAAAACAAATAAGACCATCGCTAATAATACTCCTACAATAATCGCAACTGTTAAATCAAATACAACAGTAGCCACCATCGTAAGTAAGAATTGGCAAATTGGTGTCTTAACACGATGAGTAAACATTTCTTTGATTTCATCCCATTCATTCATACGCCATGCAGTTACAACTAATACACCAGCTAACGCACATAAAGGAATTTTAGCCATAAATGGTCCTAAAATAAACATCGCTAATAATAAAGTAATCGCATGGAAAACACTCACTAAACGAGTTACCCCACCAGCTTTAATCGCTACCGATGTTCTTGCTATAGCTGCTGTAGCTGGTACACCACCAAAAAAAGGAATAATCATATTTCCAACACCTTGAGCAAATAATTCTTGATCTGCATCTAAAGGTTCATTTTTCATCTTACCAGCACTGGCTCCACATAATAAGGATTCAATCATTCCTAATGTAGCAATTGAAAAAGCCGGCATGACAAACTGCGAAATATTTTTCCAATCTATGGCCATAATATTTAAACGTTGATCTAAAAATAATGTTGATGGAATTTTTCCTACTGTTGCAATATCAAAATGAAAAATCAAATTAGCCACTAAGGCAAGAACAATCATCACTAATGAAGACGGACAATATTGAGCCCATTTTTTAGGATAAACAATCATTCCTATAACAACAAATAAACCAATCAATACAGCCGTCATATTAGGTGTAAAACGGCCATCGAAATAAGACGCTAATTTTTCTAAAGTTGAAGTACCACTAGAAGTCACTCCAAAGAAGTTATTAATTTGCTGTGTCAATATTAAGATTGCTATTCCACTTGTAAAACCAGTAATAACACTCGTAGGAATAAAAGATACTACTTTTCCAAACTTAAATAAAGAAGCAATAAGTAACATCACCCCACTTAAAAAACTAGCAATAAAAACCCCTTGTAAACCATAAGCTTGTGACAAACCAATTAAAATGGCAGACATCGCTCCCGTCGGTCCACTAATTTGATAACTTGCGCCAGATAAAGTTCCAATTAAAAGTCCAGCAATAATGGCTGTCATTAATCCTGCCGCACCATCGGCACCACTACTTACTCCAAAAGCGAGCGCTAATGGTAAAGCCACAGCAGCAACTGTAAGTCCAGCCATAATATCTTTCATTAACTTTTGGCCAGAATAATCCTTAAACTCTCTCTTTAATAATTGAATATAATTTTTTAACATAAGTCCCCCTCAAAAACTAACAAATCTATTATATTAAAAAATAAAATCAATGCAAGAAAAAAAGGTCCATTCGGACCTTATCTATATAAACAAATCAAAACGAATAAATTCTTTAAAATGTGTCAGAAGTGTAAAGGGAAGAATCAATCCGTTTCTCCTTGGAGATTACGTAAATCATTATAATTTTCTTCCCCTTAAAGTCAATAAAACTTATACAAATTCATTTATGTAAAGGGGTTACATTGTAAAAAAATAAAAAATATTGATAAAATGGGCTATTTTTAGGATATATAAAATAAAAGTATGGTATTTATTTTATATAGAGATGAATAATTTTATCAATGAACTCTATTTTATTGATAAAAGACAGGTTCACTTTGATGTACACCTGTCTTTTTTAAAGTCTATGTGTTTGTTTTAATAAATGATGCATTTGTTTAAGATGATCTTGATAATCATTTAAATCTTTTAATTTCCAACACCAGTTAGGTTTGCCAGAAGTACCTGGTAAATTTAATCTTGCTTCATTTCCATACCCCAACATATCCTGTACACTGCAAATAGCAATATCAGCCTCACAATCAAAAGTACGATGTAAGACTTTTTCAGGTGTCGTCATTTCTGGATATGACCATTGTTTCATAATAACATCAATCCGTTTACGATAGCCTTCATCTAGTTCACATTCATACCAACCTTTTAAAGGGGCATTATCATGCGTACCGGCATAAACAACACAATATTCTGGCATTTTAAAATGCTCTCTTTCTTCATTTTCACCAAATAAATATTCCATAACTCGCATTCCCATTAAATGATAATGATCACGCAAAGCATGAACTTCCGGTCGTAAATCACCTAAATCTTCAACAATTAAAGAAATATCAGGTAATTCTTTAAATAAAGTATCAAAGAAATCATAGCCTGGTGCTTCTACCCATTTTCCATTCCTAGCATTGATACTACCATAGGGAACTTGCCAATAAGTATCAAAAGCTCTAAAATGATCAATTCTTAAAATATCAAATAACTTTTGATTCCATTTTAATTTATCAATCCAATATTGATAATGAGATTCTGTTAGAAATGACCAATTATAAATAGGATGATTCCAAAGTTGACCGTCTTTAGAAAAATAATCCGGTGAGGCTCCAGAAACATAAAGTGGTAATAAATCTTTTCCTAACATAAAACATGTTTGATGACTATAAACATCGGCTGAATCATAGCCTACATAAAACGGCATATCTCCCATGATGAGTAGATCATGGTCATTAGCGTAATCTTTTAAAAGTTTGAATTGTTTCATAAAGATAAATTGAACAAAACGTAAATATTCTATTTCTTGTTCCATTCCTGTTAATTTTAAATCTTGCCATTCATTCCATTTTTTCCCTAAGTTTTTTTTATTTAAAGCCATAAATTCGCAATAGTCTTCCAGCCAAAAAGCTTCCTTTAAAAAAGCATCATATTCTTTTTGATAAAGAGGGATTTGTTTTTTAAACTCTTGAAATGCTTTAATCAAATAAGTATGTTTAAAAAGTCTTACTGAATCATAATCTATCATACTCGTTGACTTCAATACTGGTACAGCTTCTAATAAGTGCCACTTAGTAAGCAAATCTAAAGAAATATAAATTTCATCACCAGCAAATGATGAATAAGGGCTATAAGGTGAATCACCTTCACTAGAAGGATTTAAAGGCAATATTTGCCATATTTTAAATCCTGCTTTTTTTGATAAATCAATAAATTGATAAGCACATTCACCTAAATCGCCAATACCATGATTGCCAGGTAAACTACTGATAGCGAGTAGTATCCCAGCTTGTCTTTGATTATAATTTCCAGATATCATCATTGTATTGTTTAATGACACGATCGCTTGAAAAATATCCTGCTTTAGCGATATTGACTAACATTTTTTTAGACCAGCTATCTTGATCTAAATAGTCTTGTAACATGCGATCTTTAGTATGAATATAATCTTTTACATCTAATAACGTCATAAAATAATCCTTTTTTACTAAATTATCATATAAATTCTTCAGTGATTTTTTATCACCAATTTCTAGCATTGGTTGACTGATAATAAAATCAACTAATGGCTGAATCATCTCATCTTGATAATATTCTTGAGCATGATAATCCTCATTTTTATAATGAGCAATGACTTCTTCACTTTTTTTACCAAAAATATAAATAGCGTCATCACCCACTAAATCATGAATTTCAATATTAGCTCCATCATCAGTTCCTAAAGTCACTGCTCCATTGAGCATAAATTTCATATTTCCTGTTCCACTGGCTTCTTTAGACGCTAATGATATTTGTTCAGAGATATCAGCAGCCGGGAATAACTTTTCACCAAGAGTCACATTATAGTTTTCTACCATCACAACTGAAAGATAAGGGTTTACTTCAAGATCATCTTGGATAAGTTTTTGTAAACATAAAATTGTATGAATAATATCTTTAGCTAAGACATAAGCTGGAGCTGCTTTAGCACCAAATATAATGGTAAGTGGCTTTTGAGGGCGATAACCACCTTTTATTTTTAAATACTGATAAATGATATATAAAACATTAAGTTGTTGTCTTTTATATTCATGTAATCTTTTTACTTGAATATCGAAGATACTATTTTCATTAATCACTAAGTTTTGTTTTTCTTTTAAATAGGTTACTAATTCCTGTTTTTTTAACTGTTTAATTGATCTTATTTGATTTAAAACATCTTGATTATTTTGATAATCAAGTAGTTTTTCTAAATACTTAGCATTATTTTTGTATTCTTCACCTATTAATTTATCTAAATAAGTTGATAATTCTCTATTACATCCTAATAACCATCTTCTAAAAGTAATACCATTCGTTTTATTACTAAAATGGGTTGGATATAATTGATAAAAATCTTTGAGTTCTTCTGTTTCTAATATATGCGTATGTAACGCAGCTACACCATTAATACTATATCCAAAATGAATAGCAATAGCAGCCATGTGTACATTTCCTTTTGCATCAATAATAGCTGTTGTTTCTAAAGAACTTCTTTGATCAGCTATCGCATCTAAAGCTTCAATAATATAAACTAACTGTGGCACAATTTCTTCAAAATAAGATAAAGGCCATGTTTCTAATGCTTCTGCTAGGATTGTATGATTTGTATAAGCACAAGTTTGACTGACAATAGAAATAGCTTCTTTTAATATGATTCCCTCTTTATGTAACAAACGAATGAGTTCTAAAATAATCATTACTGGATGGGTATCATTAATTTGAATTGTCACGTATTCATTGAGTTTTCTTAAATCACAATGATTTTGTTTTAAAGTTTCAATGATATATTGTGCACTGCTGCTAACCATAAAATATTGTTGGTAAACTCTTAATTTTTTACCATCTTCATCACTATCATCAGGATATAAAAATAAAGTAAGATTTTTTTCTATTGCTGTTTTATCAAAATCAATACCCTCTTTAACTAAAGATTCATCTACGGTTTCTAAATCAAATAATCTTAAAGTATTCTTTTTTCCATGATAACCAAGTACATCTAATTCATACATTCTTGATTGAACTGTTTGGTTTTTAAATTGAATATCATAAACATGTTGACTACGATTTAGCCAACTTTGATTTTGAATCCATGGATTAGGATATTCACATTGTTTATAATTTTCATATTTTTGTTCAAACAATCCAAAGTGATACAATAATCCCATTCCATCTCCAGGTAAATCTAATGTTGCGATAGAATCTAAAAAGCAGGCAGCTAAACGACCCAATCCTCCATTTCCTAATGATGGTTCTAACTCGATTTCTTCAACCTCAGCTAAAGAAAAACCATTTTTTTCTAAAATTTGTCTTACTTGTTGATCAATTCCTAAATTAATCAAATGATTAGAAAGCATCTTTCCAATTAAAAATTCTGCAGAAACATAATATAATTTCTTTTTCCTTTCAATTTTTGGTTTATCATCAATTTGTTTTTTAACATAATTTAATAAAATGACATAAACTTCTTGCAACGTACAATCAGCGAGTTTTTTTTGATAAGTTGTTGTTGCTAGGGACTCTAATTCTTGTTCTAGCATGTGACCCCTCCTTTATGGCTTCTTTTTATCATTTTACCATATTTTTTCTCTTTAAAAGAAAAAAGGTATACTTTTTAAATAAAGCATACCTTTTACATCCTATTTTTATGCATCTTTTAAGAAAGTTTTATACGCTTGATATGTTTCATAAACATCTACTTTACTTACAATTTCCATTGGCGAATGCATGTTTAATACAGCAATACCTGCATCAATCACTTGCATATTATAATTACCTAAAATATAGGCAATCGTTCCGCCACCACCTTGGTCTACTTTTCCTAATTCTGCAGTTTGATAATGAATATTTTGTTTATCTAAAATATGACGTAAACGCGCCATAAATTCTGGCATTGCATCATTACTTCCTGATTTACCTCTTGCCCCAGTATATTTATTAAAAACAATACCATTTCCTAAATAAGCAGCATTCTTTTTATCATTAACTGATAAATATAAAGGATCGACCCCAGCCGAAACATCGCTTGATAACATCATTGAATTCTCTAATGTCATTCTTGTTTTAATAAAACTATCGATGGACATTTTATATAATAATTGACCAATTGTATTTTCAAAGAATAAAGATTGTGCGCCTGTTGCTCCTACACTACCTATTTCTTCTTTATCAACTAAAATAACGCAACTTGTATAACGACAAGTATCAATATCCAAAATAGCTTTTAAAGAAGTATAAGCACAAACACGATCATCATGACCATATCCTGCTACCATAGAACGATCAATACCATAATCTCTTGCTTTACCGGTTGGTACAATTTCTATTTCAGCACTTAAAAAATCTTCTTCTTCAATACCATATTTTTCTTTTAATAATTTTAAAATGGATGCTTTAACGGCATCTTTTTCTTCATTATTTAATGGCATATTACCTAGTGTAATATCTAAATCTTCACCTTCAATTACTTTAGCTGCTTTTTTATCTAATTGGGTAGCTGATAAATGAATTAATAAATCACTAATTCCTACTACTGGATCATTTTCATCTTCTCCAATAACAATATCTACCACTTCACCATCTTTTTTAACAACAACCCCATATAAAGATAAAGGAATAGTTACCCATTGATATTTTTTAATACCACCATAATAATGTGTATCAGCTAATGCAAATCCTTCTGATTCATAAAGAGGATTTTGTTTTAAATCTAAACGTGGTGAATCAATATGTGCCCCTAATATACGTAATCCTTCCTCTAAAGGTCTTTCACCAATAACAAATAAAGCAATATTTTTTTCTTTATTCACTACATAAACTTTATCCCCTATTTTTAATTGATCATACTCATCTAACGATTTAAAACCAGCTTGTTTCGCTAATGATAATGCTTCTTTTACACAAGCACGTTCTGTTTTTCCTTTTGTAATAAAATCTTTATAAAGTTCATTAAATGCAAAAACATCTTCAACACCATGATCTTGTTCTTGATATTTTTTCCAACTATTTTTTGCGTACATAAAAAAGCCTCCTTTAAACTTTATATAAAGTATACACCTCCCTCTTATTTTCAACAAATTATATTATGCTTTTTTTATTTCTATTTGATAAATAGTATCAAATGGAATAAGTGTTTCATCTTTAAATAATAGATATTTTTGATCAAGATTAATCTTTTTAATATAATTTTTGTGATATAAATATTGTCCCCCTGCTTTTCTTTGATCTTTAATAAAATAACAAACTCCTACTAAAGGATTGGTTTCTAAATTTTCTTGTAAATCTTGTAATTGATAATCTAATTGTGCTTTTTGATCTTCATCTAACTGCTTCTTTAAAGTAGTATAACGACTTGCTTCTATAATTTCATCACTATGACCATCTAAAGCTGAAAAAGGAGCAAATTGAGCTGCTCTTGCTTTTCTAGACATCGGTTGATGATTTTTAGATAATGGACGTTTAATTGTATAAAGATCTTCTTTCATGCTTTATGTCCTCCTATTTGATTATTTCTATCTTTGGTTGTGGCACCCTCTTGTAAGTTCATTCCTTTTAATATGGCATTTTTGCCATATTTATTTTTTATAGTGATCATTGCTTGTTGAAGTTTTCTTTCTTCTTTTAATGATTGTTGCATTGTTTGATATTTTTGTTCTTGTAATGAAAGATCTTCAAATAAATGATATTGTACATAATGATGTAAATCTTCTTGATAATAGTCTAGATGACAAACCGTAATATTAATTCTTCTTATTAGTAATGAAGCATCTACAATCCGTTCAAATAAAGTCACGATTGCTTCCATCATCAATTTAGATGATGCTGTCATTTGTGGTAAATCAATTGTACCATGAGCATGTTTAGGTATCTTTCTACCATAAAAATCCTCTTTAACCTCTCCTGTATAATTTTGATTATCCTTATCATAACCTATCGTTAACACTAATTTTTTACCTACAATATTCTTTTCTACCATTTTTAAAGCTAATAAATCCATCATCTCTTTAACAATCAGTTTTGCTTTTTCATAAGAATAAGGATGATGTAAAACTTGTCCTGAGCCAATACTTTTAGACATTGGCTGATAAGATTTAATATCTTGTATAGTACAAGGCTCATATCCCCAAGCATGATCAATAAGCAATTCTGCATTGACCCCAAATAGTTGATAAAGCACATCTTCGTTTTCTAACGAACAACGTGCAATATCTTCCATTGTATAAATATTGAAAGACGCTAACTTACTTGCATAGCCTCTTCCTACCCGCCAAAAATCCGTAAGTGGTTGATGTTTCCACAAATATTGACGATAAGTCAACTCATTTAAGTAGGCTATTCTTTCACCATCTTGACCGGGTTGAATATGCTTAGCTTGAATATCCATAGCCACCTTAGCTAGATAAAGATTTGTTCCTAGACCTGCGGTGGCTGTAATACCCGTTTCCGCATAAATATCTTGTATTATTTTTTTTACTAATTGATATCCATCACATTGATAAATAGATAAATAATGCGTAATATCTATAAAAACTTCATCTATCGAATAAACATGAATATCTTGGCTTGATACATACTTTAAATAAATTTGATATATTCTTTTACTGTATTCTATGTATTTTGCCATCTGTGGAGGAGCGATGACATAATCCAATTCTAAACCAGGATTTTTATTAAGTTCTTTAGCACTGGTGGATTTTCCTGTAAACATATATCGTGGTGCTTTTTTTATTCTATCTTGGTTTATCTTTTTAACTTGTTGAATGACTTCAAATAGCCTTGCTCTTGAAGAAATACCATAAGCTTTTAATGAAGGTGTTACAGCTAAACAAATCGTTTTTGCACTTCTACTTTCATCAGCGACAACTAAATGAGTCGTAAGCGGGTCTAATTCCCTTTCCTTACATTCTACAGAAGCAAAAAAAGATTTTAAATCAATGGCTGCATAAATATTTTCTTTCATCATTTCCTCCTTTCTTTTTTATTATGATACAAAAAGTATACATAATCAATCTTATTATGTATACTTCGTTTATTTTTTATCTCATTTATTATAAAATAATACTATCAAAAAAAGAGGTAGACATATGGAATTACAAGATATATTAAGAGAATATAAAAGAAGATGTGGTTACAATAACAAAGAACTCGCCCATTTGTTTGGTGTAAGCCACAATACAGTTTGTCGTTGGTTAAGAGGAGAAATTAGGTCTATTCAAGATGAAACAGCTCAAAGAATAAGTCATATTTTAGGTTACGATATTCAAGCTATCTTGCAAGGACAAGCCGTTGATTTAAAAAGACCGATATTAGGTCACGTTAAAGCAGGGTATGATATGTATTTAGAAGAAAATTATTTAGGAATGGAAGCCTGTACTTTAGATGAGTATGAAAAAGGGGATTTCTTTTTAAAGGTTTCCGGTGATTCAATGCTTCCTTCTGGTATCATTGATGGTTCTTTAATTTATGTTAAAGCAACAACAAATGTAAACAATGGTGACATCGTTGTTGCTTTAATAGATCAAGAAGTGACGGTTAAAATATATAAAAAAGAGCAGGATAAAATTTCTCTGGTCGCAAGTAATCCTCAATATCCTACTCGTACTTTTAATTCACAAGAAATTGACAAATATCCATTACATATTATTGGTAAAGTTCTCTTTTGTAAAAACATTTATTAAAACAACTGAAGTTGTTGAAATTGTTTTTGTTCATAATGCTTTAAATAAGCAAAAATTTGTTGATGATCATACATGATGTGATATTTTTTACAATACTTAATAAAATAATCCATTAATTCTTGATTATGAGGACTACTTAAAATATAAGCCTCGCCATACGTTTTCATATACTTTTCCTTCATCTTAGGAAAATAACGATCTAATTGTTGATAAAAATATTCACGATTTCCTTTTCTTAAAGTCACTCCCATATCAAAACAAATAATCCCTTTAACATGTGCCTGTCGACAGTAATCTAGAATTCCTTTTAGATTTTCAAGATTATCATTAATAAAAGGTAAAATAGGCGTTAACCATACAACAGTTTCAATTTCTGCTTGATGCAATATTTTTAAAGTTTCAAATCTTTCATTAGTAGAACAAACATGAGGTTCTAATATTTTACAAAGGTTTTCATCATAAGTCGTCAGTGTCATTTGAATCACGCATTTAGTTTGTTGATTAATTTGTTTTAATAAATCTAAATCCCTTAAAACAAGATTCGACTTGGTAATTAAAGTAATACCATATTGATACTTTAATGCAAGCTGTAAAGCTTTTCTAGTATAAAATAATTGATTTTCTAATGGCATATAGGGATCACTCATAGCTCCCATCCCTATCATTGTCTTCTTCTTTTTCTTCATTAGAGCCAGTTCTAATACTTCCAAAGCATTTTCTTTAACTGCGATATCTTCAAATGAATGGTCCATTTGATAACATTCACATCGAGAATCACAATATATGCAACCATGACTACAACCACGATATAAGTTCATTCCTTGATTAGCAGATAAAATTGTTTTACATTGAATATAGTGCATAAATTTCTCCTTTTTTGTATTATGACATGACTTATATTAAATGTATAGTAGCACTTGATTTATACTCTTTAACCATCTATAATATCTTTAAGTTACTTTAAGGAGGAAAAGGAAATGATTTATACTATTGGAGAAATGGCAAAACAACTGAATATTCCTGCATCGACCATTCGTTATTATGATAGCCAAGGATTGCTTCCTTTTGTTGAACGTTCTAAAAGTGGTGTCCGTTTATTTCAAGAAAAAGATTATGAATGGTTAAGAGTGATTGGATGTCTTAAAAAAACAGGTTTGTCTTTAGATGAAATTAAAGACTATATTGATTTAGCAATGCAAGGAGATCAAACCCTTGATCAAAGATTAGAAATGATGTTACATCAAAAAGAAGTTTTAAAACAAAAAATAAAAGAAATTAATAATGCTTTAGATGTAGTTGATTATAAATGCTGGTTTTATCAAACAGCTAAAGAAAAAGGATCATCTGAAGCTGTTAAAAATATGCCTGATGATCAATTATCAAAGAAACACAGTCAAACAAGAACTATGTTACAAAGAGTTAATGAAAATTAATTTTCTCATAAAAAGGTATCAATATAAAGAATTACCTATCTTTAATTGATACCTTTTTATTATAAATGATATTCCATTGGATATGTTAAATATTCTATACGGTCTAAATCATTCACTGTTACAACTCCAGCAGGTGCCGTTAAAACAGTAGGAATACGATTAACTATTGTAGCACATGTATGCTCTACTGTAGCTGGTTTGACAACATGGAATTCAGTATCTGGTTCTCCTGTAATTTTCCAATCACACATATCTCCATCATCTGGTCCATATACTTTACCAATACATTGTGTTTCAATAATTGGTCCTTGGAATGTTTCTGTTGTAACAACGGCAGCCATACCAATGCAGTTTCCCTTTGGAATCGTTTTTCCTAACGTAGATGAATATAAATCTGTTTCATGAAAATAAGGAACACATTTTTGAGTTTGTGATTTAATAGTCCATCCCATACGTGCTGCTAGAGCTTCATTAGAATTCCATACATAAGATGGTTCGAATTCTTCAGGAGTTAATCCTACACCATGAGCTTTAGCTAAAGCAAGTCCATAGTCTTCAACATTATAACTTACTGCCCCTTCAATTTTATTAATTGTATGACATCCTCCAGCAACAAGTCCTACCATATTTACCCAGAAAATATCCTCCATACCACTACCAACAAATGTACATCCATTTTCTTTAGCGATAACATCTAATTTATTAGTTCTAACTGAATCAGTTGTCCAACTATATGTTGCTTCCTCACAAGTTGAAATAACACTAATTCCTCTTGATAAACACTTAACGTAATGATCAAAACAATCACTTACTAAGCTAAACAATGTTACAACCGCAATATCTGGATCTGTATTATCTAATACTTCATCTGCCTTATCACTAATACAAACACCAGTCTTTACACCTAATCCAGCAAAATCTCCAATATCTTGACCAATTAAATTTGGATTAGTATCAATAGCACCAACAATCATCGCTCCATTTTCATATAAATAACGAATAATGTATTTAGCCATCTTTCCACATCCATATTGTACTACTTTAATTTTTTCCATCACATGATTCCTCCTTTTATCTTCAAATTAATCATAAACCCTCATTCAAGATGAGAGTCAATTACTTATTAAAAGAAACTGGAACTTGTAATCTTAAAAACATAGATCGTTCATTATGATCAAAAATACTCAATTCACTTAGCACCTCGCATATATAATCCCCACATATATTAAAATTATTCTCTTGACAGTAATGAAGTAATTTTTTTGCATAATCTACTTCTTTATGAAAATCATCTAAATAAATACAAGCATACATTCCATTTTCAATAATCTTTATATCTTCTTTTTTGGGAAAATGGTCATCCACAAAAACAAAAATCTCATGAGAAACAAAATTTTGATGAATAAAGTCTTCTTTCTTCAAAAAAGTTCCAGCATTACAATAATAAATTTGAGGATAATGATGTTTTACCAAATCATTTTTTAATTGATTTAAAATAGATTCGTAAACGTCAATATCATACTCGTAAAAATTTAAATCTGTATTCATCGAATAAATTCTTCTTCGATCAATATATTCTAATGTCATTGTGCCTGATCGAGGTGATTTACGAAATCTTTCTAAACTGTAAATTGTACGTGTGATAGCATCTTTTGTCATTTCCAATTTATCTATTTCTTCTACTAATTGTTGCTTCTTTTTAATTAAGATTGCTTCAATTAAATTCACATCTTCTTTATCTAATAATTCTTTAATTTCTTTTAAATTCATTTGTAATTCTTTCATATATTGAATTAAATCTAATCTAGCATTTTGTTTGATATCGTAGTAACGATAATTTGTTGCCTCATTAACATATGCTGGTTTTAATAAATCCATTTCATCATATAAACGTAGTGTAGAAATTGTTGTATGATTCATTTTAGCCATTTCGCCTATACTTAAATAGTTATTTTTCATTCAAATCACCTCTATTCTATTATAACAAACTCTCATGTTAAAAGAGAGTTATAGACAAAAAAACGACTCTTATGAGTCGCTTCGGTTTTATTTCAAGCCATGATATTTGAAACTGCTTTTCAAAATCTTGTGGTTTTAATATATGTAGTAAAAACAGACCTCTTCTGTTTCATGAGGTCTGCTTTTTTGCTTTATATTACTTTGATATCATGTCATAATTATTTAAATATATAGAAAGTAAAAAGGATGATACCCAACATCGCCAAACGTCACTTATCATCCTCTGTCAAAAGACATGATTATAATAACTGATTACTCTATAAAACTCAATACTTCCAAAGCTAAAAATGATTTTGATGCCCTTATAAAATTCAGAAAACTATATTCTGATCTCATTTCTTCATTTTCTTTATCTTCTATTGAATGCACCTGTGGCAGTCATAACTGGCATATGCATTCTTCCTATTCTCGCTTCTATGATTTTCTTGGAAGAAAAATCAAAGTTTCCATTCAGCGTATTATCTGTGCTTCATGCGGTAAAACTCATGCTCTGCTTATTGAAGATATGGATAGGTTACACTTTATTGGACAATTCTAAAGAGAACTGTTTA